>NZ_JTLF01000307.1:0-132362 GCF_000798855.1 Enterobacter sp. ZOR0014
ACATTTTTCCATTATTTCTAAGGTAAACAACGTTATGCGCCTGCCCGAACGCGATCCTTATGCTCCTCGCGAGTGGCAGCCACATGAGAAACCCGCTCTGCTGGGGTCGCCTTCCACACCTGAACACAGCACGCCCAAACGGATTGCCTACGGCGTCGTGGGCCTGCTGGTGTGCCTGACGGGGGCGCTGGGTAATGCGGTGGTGACCGCCAATCTGCAAAACCTGCAGGGCACCTTCGGCGCCTGGTCAACGGAAATCGCCTGGCTGCCCGCGGTCTATGTGATGACCAACATCTCCATCAACCTGCTGCTGGTCAAATTCCGCCAGCAGTACGGTCTGCGCGCCTTCACCGAAGGGTTTCTGGTGCTGTATGTGCTGGTCACCTTTTTCCATCTGTTTGTTAACGATCTCAGCTCAGCGCTGATGGTGCGCGCCGCGCACGGGATGGTGGCCGCCGCGCTCAGCTCGCTGGGGATTTACTACCAGATCCAGGCCTGGCCGGCGAAACATCGCCTGAAGGCACTGACCATAGGCATTACCGGCTCGTCACTCGCCATTCCGCTGGCCCGGCTGTTTTCGACTGAACTGCTCCAGCTGGACGAGTGGCGCGGATTGTATTTCTTTGAACTGGGGCTGGCGCTGATCTCCCTGGCCTGCGTGATCGCGCTGAAGCTGCCGCCGGGCGACCGGCGCAAGGTCTTTGAGAAGAAAGACTTTGTCACCTTCTTTCTGCTGGCGCCGGGCATGGCCTTGCTGTGCGCGGTGCTGTCGCTGGGACGTCTGGACTGGTGGTTTGAAGCGCCGTGGATCGGCTGGTCGCTGGCGTTATCGCTGGTGCTGATTGTGTCCGCCATCGTCTTTGAACATAACCGCACTAACCCACTGCTGAATACCCGCTGGCTGTCGAGCGGCAGCATCGTCCGTCTGGGACTGATTATGCTGCTGATCCGCATCGTGCTGGCGGAGCAAAATACCGGGGTGATTGGCTGGTTACAGTATGTGGGATTACAGAATGAGCAGATGACCCATCTGGCGTGGTCCATTTTCGCCGGGATCGTCTGCGGGATCGTCACCAGCTGTCTCACCATCAAGCCCACAAAACTGGCGTGGCCGATTATCACCTCCCTGGCACTGATGATCATTGCCTCGCTGCTGGACAGCCAGTCCAATAACCTGACCCGCCCGGACCAGCTGATGGTCAGCCAGTTCCTGCTGGGCTTCGGTAGCGCTTTCTTCCTCGCCCCGGCCATGCTGGCCGCCATTGGCGGAGTGATCGCCGACCCGCGTAATCTGGTCAGCTTCTCGGTCATGTTTGGCATGAGCCAGAACCTCGGCGGTCTGCTCGGGTCGGCGATCCTCGGTACTTTCCAGACCTGGCGTGAGAAGTACCATTCCAGCCTGCTGGCAGACCAGCTCACCACGCTCAACCCGCTGGTCAACGAGCGCATTCAGCTTTATACCCAGATGTATAAAAGCCTGATCGGTGACAGTTCGCTGTTGGGGACTCAGGCGATTACCCAACTACAAAGCGTCACCGCCCTTGAGGCAAATATTCTGGCTTACAACGATACTTATCTTCTGACGGCAAGTATCGCTGCCGCCACGCTGGTCTGGATTTTATGGCGCTTGCTGCGTCTGCGCATCACTGCCCGTATGGCGCTGAAGAACGCCACCGGCAACAAGTAATTGAAAGAGTTCTGGAGAATTTATGAGTCAGCAGGATGCCGCCAAAGAGCAGGCCAACACCCGCAAAAATGTGCGCATTGTTTCCGTTTTCACCGCCGCTGCCATCGGTCTTGTCGGCGTGCTGGTGATCCTTTACGCCTGGCAGTTACCGCCCTTTACCCGACACGTGCAGTTTACCGACAACGCCTACGTGCGGGGACAAACGACGTTTATCAGCCCGCAGGTGAATGGCTATATCACAGAGGTGAAGGTTCAGGACTTTGTGCAGGTCAAAAAAGGCGATCTGCTGCTGCAGATTGATGACCGCATCTACCGTCAGCGGGTGCATCAGGCCGAGGCGCAGCTGGCGATGAAAATTGCCGCCCTGAATAATAACCTGCAGCAGCGTAAGAGCGCCGAAGCGACGATTGCCAAAAATGAAGCCGCGCTGAAAAATGCCCGCGCCCAGAGCCTGAAAACCCAGGCGGATTTGAAGCGCGTGAAGGATCTGACGGCGGATGGGTCACTTTCCGTTCGCGAACGCGATGCCGCCCTGGCAAGCGCGGCTCAGGGCAGCGCCGATATCGACCAGGCGAAAGCAACGCTTGAGATGTCGCGTCAGGATCTGCAGACGGTGATTGTGAACCGCGGGGCGCTGGAGGCGGACGTTGAGAACGCCAAAGCGGCGCTGGAGCTGGCGCAGATCGATCTGCAAAACACCCGCATTGTGGCACCACGTGATGGCCAGCTGGGGCAGATTGCCGTGCGTCTCGGGGCGTATGTGACCGCCGGGACCCATCTCACCACCCTTGTGCCACCCCAGCACTGGGTTATTGCCAATATCAAAGAGACCCAGCTCGCGGAGCTGCGCGTCGGTCAGCCGGTGAAATTCACCGTCGATGCCCTGAACGACAAAGCGTATCAGGGCCGCGTGGAGAGCATCTCTCCCGCAACCGGCGTGGAATTCAGCGCGATCACGCCGGATAACGCCACCGGTAACTTTGTCAAAATTGCCCAGCGAATTCCGGTGCGCATTGAAGTACTCGGTAAGCCAGAGGAATCCGCCCTGCTGCGTCCGGGCATGTCGGTGCAGGTAACAATTGATACGCGGGAGGCGAAACCATGATCCTGCGTCCGATAGCCGGACTGGTCGTGGCGGTGATGCTGGCCGGATGCCAGTCCGTCGACGTCAAACCGGCGCAGCCCACGCTGCACATTCCTGCGCAATGGCGGGCCACCTCGGGGCCAATCAGCCCGACGGAACAGCTCTGGTGGCGTAACTTTCATGACAACCACCTGAACCGCTATGTGGACCAGGCGCTTAAGAATAACAGTGACGTGTTGATCGCCCGCGAACGGATAAACGAGTATCAGGCGCGGGTCTTTGCGGCCGACGGCAGCCTGTTTCCCTCGCTTGACGCGGGCGTCACGGGGACGCGCGCCCGTTCGCAATCCGCTGCGACCGGGTTGCCCGTCTACGGTACGGTGTACAGAGGCAGCCTGACGGCGAGCTACGACGTTGATATCTGGGGCGTCAACCGCAGCACGGCGAATGCCGCTCAGGCGTCGCTGGAGGCGCAAAAAGCCGCCGCTGCCGCCGCGGATTTGACTATCGCCTCGTCCGTGGCTTCCGGGTACATCACCCTGCTCTCACTTGACGAACAGCTGCGCGTGACCGAATCCACGCTGAAGTCCCGCGAAGAGGCGTTTAACCTCGCGAAACGTCAGTTTGAAACCGGCTACAGTTCGCGCCTGGAGCTGATGCAGTCTGACTCCGAATTACGTTCAACGCGGGCGCAGGTGCCCGTGTTACAGCATCAGATTGCGCAGCAGGAAAATGCGCTTAGCCTGCTGCTGGGAAGCAATCCCGGCGCGGTAGCGCGCAGCGAAAGCTTTGCAAGGCTAACGCCGCTGAAGCTGCCGTCGCAGCTGCCTTCCACGCTTCTGAACCGTCGGCCGGATATCGTTCAGGCTGAACGCCAGCTGGTGGCGGCGGATGCCTCCCTTGCCGCGTCGCGCGCCAGCCTGCTGCCATCGATCAACCTTACCGCCACCGGATCGATTCAGGATCGTACCCTTTCTGGCCTGCTGGACAATCCGCTTCAGCTCTGGAGCGCCGGGGGCAGTATTCTTGCCCCGCTGCTGAACCGCCAGGCGCTGAATGCGCAGGTGGATATTTCCCAGTCTCAGCGTAACCAGGCGCTGTACGCCTATGAAAAAACCGTGCGTAACGCGTTTGCGGAAGTGAACAACAGCCTTGATGCCATTACGCGCTATCAGGAACAGCTGACGGAGCTACTCGCCCAGCAGGCTGTGGCGCAGGAGACGCTGCGCATTGCGCAGAATCGCTATCGCAACGGCTATTCTTCCTATCTGGACGTGCTGGACGCGCAGCGCACGCTGTTCTCGGTCCAGACCAGCGTCGTGCAGGTGAAAAATAACCTGCTGCTGGCGCAGATTGATTTGTACAGGGCGCTGGGCGGCGGCTGGGGCAGTGCCTGAAATCCTGCCCGGTGGCGCTTCGCTTACCGGTCCTGGATTTCGCACCCGTAGGCCGGGTAAGGCGTAGCCGCCAGCCGGCAATCCTTCCCAAGGAGTCAATCTATGCAACAACAGTGGTCTGCAGTAGATAATTTCATGATTTCTTCGCTGATCCCTGACGATGACGTACTGAGTCAGGTACTGGAAAACAACAAGCGCGCCGGGCTGCCCGAGCACGACGTGGCGGCCAACCAGGGGCAGCTGCTGGCGCTGTTCGTGCGCATGACGCAGGCAAGACGCATTCTCGAGATCGGGACGCTGGGTGCCTATAGCTCAATCTGGATGGCGCGCGCCCTGCCGCCGGACGGAAAGCTGATCACGCTGGAGGCCGACCCGAGTCATGCCGACGTTGCGCGTCAGAATATTCACCTGGCGGGGCTGAACGATCGCATTGAACTGGTTGAAGGCCCGGCGCTGAGCTCGCTCGAAAATTTTGGTGACGTTCCGCCGTTCGACCTGATCTTTATTGATGCCGATAAGCCGAACAATCCCGGCTATCTGGAGTGGGCGTTGCACTATTCCCGTCCCGGTACGGTAATTATCGGCGATAACGTGGTTCGCGAGGGTGAAGTCGTTAACGGGCAAAGCGACGACGCGCGCGTGCAGGGCGTGCGGCGTTTTATCGAGATGACTGGAGATAACCCGCGCTTAACCGCCACCGCGTTGCAAACGGTGGGGGTTAAGGGATGGGATGGGTTTACGCTGGCGATTGTGAACGGGTGAGAATTGTGCGGGCTGATGCCCTCACCCCGACCCTCTCCCACAGGGAGAGGGAGAAAATCGGGCAAGGCTTTTAGCCAGAGATCTGCTCCATCGCCTGCAGGATACGCTTATCCGAAATCGGATACGGCGTACCGAGCTGCTGGGCAAAGAAGCTGACGCGTAGCTCCTCGATCATCCAGCGGATCGCCTGCACGTCTTCATCGTCGCGGCGCGCCGGCGGCAGCTTGTTTAGCCACTGCTGCCACGCCTGCTGCACGCTTTCCACTTTCAACATCTGCGCGCGATCGCGGTGCGGGTCGATGGCCATTTTCTCCAGACGTTTTTCAATTGCCTGCAGATAGCGCAGCGTATCGCCGAGACGGTTGAAGCCGTTGCCGGTGACAAAGCCACGATACACCAGCCCCGCCATCTGCGCTTTCACGTCCGACAGCCCCAGCGCCATGGTCATATCCACGCGCCCCTTCAGGCGCTTGTTGATGTTGAACACGGCGGTGAGGATCTGCTCGACCTGTTTGGCAATCTCCACCACGGTGTCGTTGAGCTCCGCGCGGACCTTTTCATGAAGCTGAGCAAAGCCCTCTTCCGTCCAGACCGGACCGCCCGCCTCGTGGATCAGTTTGTCCACGCCGCAGGAGATGCAGTCGTCAATTAGATCCAGCACTTTGCCGTACGGGTTAAAGTACAGACCCAGCTTGGCCTTGTTCGGCAACTTCTCGTGCAGATATTTAATCGGCGACGGAATGTTCAGCAGCAGCAGGCGACGCAGTCCGCGCCACATCATCTGCTGCTGTTCCTGCGGGTTATCAAACAGCTTGATCGCCACGCTGTCGCGCTCGTCCACCAGCGCTGGCCAGGCTTTCACCTTATAGTTACCGCGTTTTTGCTCGTAGCTTTCCGGAAGCTGACCAAAGCTCCAGATATGCAGCCCGCTCTGCTCGATACCGTCGTCCGCCACCGCAGAGAGCGTCTCCTGGACTTTGCCTTTCAGCGCCTCTTTTAGCTCGCTCAGGGAACGCCCTTCCAGCAGCTTTTTGTTTTTATCATCCACCACGCGGAAGCTGATTTTCAGGTGATCGGGTACCTGATCCCAGTTCCAGTCTTCGCGGTCAATGGTGGTGCCTGTCATACGGCGGAATTCACGCTCCAGCGCGTCCAGCAGCGGCAGCTCCAGCGGCGTGACGCGGCCCAAAAACGCTTCCGCATAGTTCGGCGCAGGCACAAAATTACGCCGCACCGGTTTCGGCAGCGATTTAATCAGCGCAATGACCAGCTCGCGGCGCAGGCCGGGGATTTGCCATTCAAACCCGCTCTCGTCGACCTGGTTTAACAGCGGCAGCGGAATGTGGACGGTCACGCCGTCCGCATCGGCCCCCGGTTCAAACTGATAGGTCAGACGCAGCTTGAGATTGCCCTGATGCCAGAAGTTCGGGTAGTCGAGCTTGCTGACCGACTCCGCCCCTTCCTTAATCAACATGCTCTTTTCAAAATTGAGCAGGTCCGGCGTCTCTTTACTGGCTTTCTTCCACCAGCTGTCGAAGTGGCGGGCGGAAATCACATCGTGACTGATGCGCTGATCGTAAAATTCGAACAGCGCCTCGTCGTCTACCAGGATGTCGCGACGGCGGGATTTATGCTCAAGCTCTTCCACTTCGGCGCGCAGCTTCAGGTTTTCGCGGAAGAACGCATGGCGCGTCTGCCAGTCGCCCTCCACCAGCGCGTGGCGGATAAACAGCTCGCGGCTGAGCGCCGGGTCAATCTGGCTGTAGTTGACCTTACGCGCGGCCACCACCGGCAGGCCATAAATGGTCACCTTCTCGGTCGCCATCACTGCCCCCTGCGCACGCTCCCAGTGTGGTTCACTGTATGAGCGTTTCAGCAGATGCTGCGCGACTGGCTCAACCCATTCCGGGTCGATCCGCGCGGCAATGCGTCCCCACAGGCGGCTGGTTTCCACCAGCTCGGCCACCATGGTCCACTTCGGCGGCTTCTTGAATAAGCCGGAACCGGGGAAGATGGAGAAACGGGCATTGCGCGCGCCGGTATATTCCTGCTTCTCTGCGTCCTTCATCCCAATGTGGGAGAGCAGGCCGGTCAGCAGCGCGATATGAATTTCACGGTACTCCGCCGGCTCGCTGTTCACCGGAATGCCCAGCTCTTTCACCACCTGGCGCAGCTGAGTGTAGATATCCTGCCACTCGCGCACGCGCAGATAGTTGAGGAAATCCACGCGGCACTGGCGGCGGAACTGGTTCGAGGAGAGCGCTTTCTGCTGCTCGCCGAGATAGTTCCACAGGTTCACGAAGGCGAGGAAATCGGACTCTTTGTCGTGGAAGCGACGGTGTTTTTCATCTGACGCCTGCTGTTTATCCATCGGACGCTCGCGCGGATCCTGAATGGAGAGCGCAGAGGTGATAATCATCGCCTCGCGCACGCAGCCGTGCTTCTGGGCTTCCAGCACCATGCGCGCCAGACGCGGGTCGACCGGCAACTGGCTAAGCTGACGACCCAACGGCGTCAGTTTATAGACCGTCGCCTGCTCGTCGGTGGTAATGGCCCCCAACTCTTCCAGCAGACGGACACCATCCTGAATGTTGCGTTTGTCCGGCGCCTCCACGAACGGGAACCCCGCGATGTCGCCCAGCCCCAGGGCGGTCATCTGCAGGATAACGGACGCCAGGTTGGTGCGCAGAATTTCCGGGTCGGTAAACTCCGGGCGCGACAGGAAATCGTCTTCGGAATAGAGACGAATACAGATCCCTTCCGACACACGACCGCAGCGGCCTTTACGCTGGTTGGCCGACGCCTGAGAAACCGGCTCTATTGGCAGGCGTTGCACCTTGGTGCGGTAGCTGTAGCGGCTGATACGCGCCGTGCCCGGGTCGATCACGTATTTGATCCCCGGTACGGTCAGCGAGGTTTCCGCCACGTTGGTCGCCAGCACAATGCGGCGTCCGCCGTGCGGCTGGAACACGCGGTTCTGCTCGCTGTTCGACAGGCGCGCGTACAGGGGCAGGATCTCCGTATGACGCAGATCGCGCTTGCTGAGCGCATCGGCGGTATCGCGAATTTCGCGCTCGCCGCTCATAAAGATCAGAATGTCGCCCGCACTTTCGTTGCCCAGTTCGTCGACAGCGTCGAAGATGGCCTGGAGCTGGTCGCGCTCGGTATCATCCGCCTCTTCGACAATCGGGCGATAGCGCACTTCCACCGGGTACGTGCGTCCTGACACTTCAATTATCGGCGCATTGTTGAAATGCTTCGAGAAGCGCTCCGGGTCGATGGTCGCGGAGGTGATGATGATTTTCAGATCCGGACGACGCGGCAGCAGTTCTTTCAGGTAACCGAGCAGGAAGTCAATGTTCAGGCTGCGCTCGTGCGCTTCGTCGATGATGATGGTGTCGTACTGCATCAGCAGGCGATCCTGCTGGATTTCCGCCAGCAGGATACCGTCAGTCATCAGCTTGACCATGGTGTTATCGCTGACGTGGTCGCTGAATCGCACCTTGTAACCGATGCAGCCGCCCGGCTCGGTTTGCAGCTCTTCGGCAATACGGTTCGCCACGGTACGCGCCGCCAGACGACGCGGCTGGGTGTGGCCAATCAGACCTTTCACCCCGCGCCCCAGCTCCATGCAGATTTTCGGCAGCTGGGTGGTTTTCCCCGAACCGGTTTCCCCTGCGACAATTACCACCTGGTGGTCGCGCACGGCTTCCAGGATGTCCTGTTTTTTCTGACTGACAGGCAGGTTTTCCGGGTAGGTAATTGCCGGACGTGCAGCTTCGCGCAGCACAACTTTCCCTGCTGCCTGTTCAATCTCTTTCGCCATCTCCTGATAAATGGCCTGTTGTGCATCAGGATTTTTAACCTTCTTCACGCCGTGCAGACGACGCGCAAACCGCTGTTTATCACGCAGCATCAGGGCATCAAGCCTTTGCAGGAGCATCGGGAAGGTGATTTTTTGGTGTTCTGTCATAGCGTTAATGGGCAGTGCTCTGCCGGGTAAAATCTCTTTTTAATGATTGCTATAGAGTACCACATTGACGCTTTCTGCGCCTTATTCAAAAAATTCGAACATAGGCTTCGATATATTGCGCTATCTCTGTGGCAGGATTGTGAATAGAGTGTCAACAAGCAATGGGGCAACCCCCTTCAATCAAATGCAAAAACAGGAATCACCCATGAGCAAAGTATTAGTGTTGAAATCCAGTATTCTGGCAGGGTACTCTCAGTCTGGTCAGCTGTCTGATTATTTCGTTGAACAGTGGCGTGAACAGCATTCCGCTGACGAAATCACCGTGCGCGACCTGGCGGCAAACCCTATCCCTGTGCTGGACGGTGAACTGGTTGGCGCGCTGCGTCCGAGCGATGCTCCGCTGAGCCCGCGTCAGCAGGAAGCCCTGGCCCTGTCCGACGAACTGATTGCTGAGCTGCAGGCGCACGACGTTATCGTGATTAACGCCCCAATGTACAACTTCAACATCCCTACTCAGCTGAAGAACTACTTCGACCTGGTGGCGCGTGCTGGCGTAACCTTCCGTTACACTGAAAACGGCCCTGAAGGTCTGGTGAAAGGCAAGCGTGCGATCGTACTGACCAGCCGCGGCGGTATCCATAAAGACACCCCAACCGACCTGGTTGCGCCGTACCTGAGCCTGTTCCTGGGCTTCATCGGCATCACTGACGTGAACTTCGTGTTCGCGGAAGGCATCGCTTACGGTCCTGAAGTGGCAACGAAAGCGCAGACCGACGCGAAAGCCGCGATCGACAGCCTGGTTGCCGCCTAAGATTTCCCCCTCTCACCGCCCGGTGGGAGGGTTTTTCTTTTCTCCACATTTCGTTATCATCCGCTCCCACTCTCCAGCCGGGCGGCCTGATGTCTGCGATTATTGATTCTTTTATTGCCCCACCGTGTCATGACGACATCGAGATCCTCTGGCAGGATGAACATCTGCTGCTGATCAATAAGCCTTCCGGTCTGCTCAGCCTCTCGGGGAAAAATCCACAAAACCTTGATTCTGTCCATTATCGTCTGGTTCAGACGTTCCCGGGCTGCACGCTAGTGCATCGTCTCGATTTCGGCACGTCCGGGCTGATGGTGATTGCGCGTAATAAAGCGATCAATGCGGCGCTCTGCCAGCAGTTCAGCCAGCGCAGCGTGGAGAAAGTTTACAGCGCCCTGCTTTGCGGACATCTGGAAAACGATGAGGGCGTGATAGATGCCCCGATTGCCAAAGATCCGGCGCTGTTCCCGCTGATGTCAATCTGCGCCATTAACGGTAAACCCGCCCGCTCCCGCTATCGGGTGGTGGAACGTTTTTATCAGGGAACGGGAGTGCCGTTAACGCGGGTGACGCTTACCCCGGAAACCGGGCGAACCCATCAGCTGCGTATTCACTGCCAGCAGCTGGGGCACCCGATTCTGGGCTGCGATCTGTATGGCGGTCTTGACGCGCCGGGGGCGGAAATCACGCCCCGGCTGATGCTGCATGCCTGCGAGCTGAATTTTATTCATCCGGTGAGCGGCGAGCCGGTTACTGCCCGTCACACCGCCCCATTCTGACGGCGGTTTACCACATCAAATCGTCAGGGATTTTGAAGTCCGCGTAGGGATCGTCTTCATCCTGCTCTTCCTGACTGAGCGCGCTGTTTAACACAATGCAGTCGGCATCACGCTGGGCAATTTTATCGGCCACGACTGCCGGGATAATCGCGTATTCACAGTCGCCGCTGGCGTTAATCACCAGACGGGCAATCGCCAGACGGCCGTTGATCAGCTGAGTCTGGGTTTGCTTGTCGACGTCGAGTTTTTTGATCAGATTACCGTCAGTGAAGTTAAAGGTGATATTGCCTTTCGCCACGGTGATGCGGTTCATCTCAATCAGCTGCTTCACCTGTGCTTTAAACTCTTTTGCCAGCACGGCCTGCTTCTGCTGTTCGCTGAGCTGCTTGTCACGCTCGATCTGCGCTTTTTTATTCTCTTCTACTGCTTCGCGCGCCTCACGAGCCTGAACGCGTGATTTCTTTGCCGTACGCTGCACTTTCGCCGCTTTCTTGCTGCTAACGAGGCCCGCTTTCAGCATCTGCTCTTGTAAGGTGAGTTTTGTCATGATCGTTTCTAAACCGGTTGGAAATTTTGGGGATTATAGCGGGAATTGAAGAGAAATAAAAAAATGCCAATCCTCTGCAGCGGGTTAACGGTGACGGCAAAGCACATATTGCAGACATAGTGCGAGCTTCGCCCGGCGGCGCTGCGCTTGCACGGGCCTACAAACGACGCTGAACCGTAGGCCGGGTAAGCGCAGCGCCACCCGGCAAGAAGGCAGCGACACGCGAGTATCACGCTTCATGAACTTCGCTCATGTTGCAGTGAAATTAAGTCACTTCCCCTGCGCCGCGGGGTCAGGCATAAATTATGCATCGGTAACTTCTTAGCAACATGAACTTAGGATGCATAACGACAATGAGCAAAGCTTTCACCTATACCCTTAAGCGCAGTTGCTTCGATGAGAATTACAACCCGTCAGAAAATACGCGTACCACCACCAACTTTGCCAACCTGGCGCGCGGAGAAAAGCGTCAGGAAAACCTGCGCAATACCCTGGTGATGATCAATAACCGCTTCAACGCACTGGCGCGCTGGGATAACCCCAACGCCGATCGCTACGCGGTTGAGCTTGAAATTATCTCCGTCGATCTGAACATTGGTGCGGATAAGCCGTTCCCGGCCATTGAGATATTGCAAACCACCATCGTCGACAAGAAAAACAACCTGCGTATCCCGGGAATTGTCGGCAATAACTTTTCGTCTTACGTGCGGGATTATGATTTCAGCGTTCTGCTGCTGGAACATAACAAGAACCAACAGCACTTCAGCGTTCCGGAAAAGTTTGGTGAATTGCACGGCAACATATTCCGCCATTTTGTGAGTTCGCCGGAATACAAAGAGAACTTCAGAAAAGGACCGGTGATCTGCCTCAGCGTTTCCAGCAAAGACACCTACCGCCGCACCGGCAACCAGCATCCTGTACTTGGCATTGAGTATCAGCCGGATGGCGAGTCATTAACGGAACTCTACTTTGCCAAAATGGGCCTGAAGGTGCGCTATTTCATGCCAGAAAACAGCGTGGCACCCTTTGCGTTCTTTTATACCGGTGATTTGCTGAATGATTACAGCAATCTTGAACTGATCGCCACCATCAGCACGATGGAAACGTTTCAGAAAATCTATCGCCCGGAAATTTATAACGCCAACTCGTCGGCGGGACTGTGCTTCCGACCGGATCTGAACCAGCAGGATCACTCATTCACCAAAATTGTTTATGACCGTGAAGAACGAAGCCGTCTGGCGATTGAACAGGGTCGATTCACCGAAGAATACTTTATTAAGCCTTATAAACACATTCTTGAGCAGTGGTCTGATAACTACACGCTTTAATTCATCAAAATAGGTCTTTTATTATGAAAACATTGCTCCCGACGTCTACGGCTGGCAGCCTGCCTAAGCCGACTTGGCTTGCACAACCTGAAACGCTGTGGTCTCCGTGGAAATTAGAGGATCAGGAATTACTGGCAGGAAAACAGGATGCGCTGCGTTTGTCACTGGATGAGCAGATCCGTGCGGGAATCGACATTGTCAGCGACGGCGAACAGACCCGCCAGCACTTCGTCACCACCTTTATCGAACACCTGAGCGGCGTGGATTTTGAAAACCGCCAGACGGTACGCATTCGTAACCGTTATGACGCCAGCGTGCCGACCGTGGTTTCTGCTGTGGCACGTCAGAAACCGGTATTCGTCGACGATGCAAAGTACCTGCGCCAGCTCACGGATAAGCCGATCAAATGGGCCCTCCCCGGACCGATGACCATGATCGACACCCTTTACGACGCGCACTATAAAAGCCGCGAAAAGCTGGCCTGGGAATTCGCCAAAATCCTCAATCAGGAAGCGCGGGAGCTAGAGGCTGCAGGCGTGGATATTATCCAGTTCGACGAACCGGCATTTAACGTCTTTTTTGACGAGGTCAACGACTGGGGCATCGCCGCGCTGGAACGCGCCATTGAAGGGCTGAAGTGCGAAACTGCGGTCCATATCTGCTATGGCTACGGCATCAAAGCCAATACCGACTGGAAAAAAACGCTCGGCTCTGAGTGGCGCCAGTACGAAGAGGCTTTCCCTAAGCTGCAGACCTCGAACATCGACATTATCTCTCTGGAGTGCCACAACTCCCGCGTGCCGATGGATCTGCTGGCGCTGATCCGCGGTAAAAAAGTGATGGTTGGCGCGATTGATGTGGCAACGAACACCGTTGAAACGCCGGAGGAAGTCGCCGATACCCTGCGTAAAGCGCTGCAGTTTGTCGATGCCGACAAGCTTTACCCTTCGACCAACTGCGGTATGGCCCCCCTTTCCCGTCACGTCGCAAACGGTAAGCTGAGAGCCCTCAGCGCAGGCGCAGAGATTATCCGCAAAGAGCTCGGCGCGTAATCCTTTACGTTTGCCAGTACGGCGGCGTACCAAAGCGTTCGACGTAATAATCAATCACCGCCCTGACGTTCAGGGGCGGATGACGTGCATGTGGATAGATCGCCGCAATGTTCAGCGGCTCCGTGTTGATCGCACACGCCATTTCCGGCAGAAGTGCGACAAGCTCTCCCCGCTGGAGCCTGTCGCCAATCAGCCAGTCCGGAAACAGGACGATCCCCATCCCGCCCAGCGCGGCAGTGAGCAACGACTCCGCATTATTGGATGTCATCCGCGCCACCACCGGATAGTGTATCCAGTTCTCCCCCTCGCGACGCACCAGCCAGCGGTTAGGCCCGGACGAACCGCGATAGACCAGACATTGATGATCGCTCAGCGTGGCCGGATCGTCCGGCACACCGTGTTTGCGCAGATACGCGGGCGACGCGGCAAGGTGGTAACGCTGCTGACCAAAAATGCGGGCGTGGAACGTCGAGTCCGTCAACATGCCAATGCGAAAGATAAGATCGGCCGCATCCCGGTGCGGGTCGATAAAGTCATCGGTCAGCGTGAGCTCAATGTTTAACCGCGGATAACGCTCGGTCAGCTCCGCCAGGCCTGGCGCAACATGCCTCTGCCCAAAAAATACCGGCCCATTAATGCGGATTGTGCCGGATGGTTCCGACGAACGTTCATCCAGCTCACGCCGCGCCTCTTCGACGTTTTCGACCATCGCCCGGGCATAGCGGATAAACAGATGACCACTTTCTGTGGGGATCACCGCGCGCGTATTGCGGTAGAACAGCTGCTGACCGAGGGCATCCTCAAGCTGGTGAATAACGCGCGATATCTGTGAGGCTGATATCCCCTGCCGCCGCGCGACGACGGAGAAATTCTGCGCTTCATAGACCTCAATAAAGATCAGCAGCGCGCGGACGTTGATATTACTGGCATCGAACATTAATGCATTTCCTGCAAAGGTGTTTCCTGCATTATGGCATTTTTCTCACTGGACGACCGACGTAATCTTCTTCGCCTTAAAACGGAGGAAGCGTTATGCAGTTTGTGTTGATTTTACTGGTGATAGCCGGAGGGATGGGTCTCTCCATTGAGGCGGGATTACTGGGGCCACTGGGGGGCGAAGTGGGCGACTTATGGGCCACGTTCAGCATTTTTGGGGTCGGTGCCGCACTGACGTTTTTACTGATGCTGTTTTTTAGCCCGCGTAACAGCCCCTCGTTTTTTGCCCAGCCCGGCTGGCAGTTGCTCGGCGGCGTGCTCGGCCCGGTGTACGTGGTCATCCTGACCGTTGCGACACCCGCCATCGGCATCGCAATGACCATGATTGGGATTTTGGCCGGTCAGGTCTTTAAAAGCCTGATCATTGACCACTACGGTCTGCTGGGCTCGCCGCACAGAAAGATAAATGCGAAGCGCATTATTGCACTGGGGTTCATCATTGCGGCACTGGTTCTGGTCGCACAGGGGTAACATATGACACTGATTATGATTCTTCTCGCCGTTTGCGGCGGCGCTACGCTGAGCATTCAGGCCGCGATTAACGGACAGCTCGGCAGCAGCGTGGGGGTATTCAAAAGCGCGTTTCTGACCTTTTCCGTCGGCGCACTGGTGACCGCCCTGCTCATATTTTTCTTTGAGCCTAAGCATGCGGTCACGCTGCTGGACGTACCCAAATGGCAGCTCCTCGGCGCGATGTTTGGCGTGCCCTATATCGTGATTATGGTGCTTGCCGTACAGCGCATCGGCACCGCCGTCGCCACGGTGGCGGTGATATTCGGCCAGCTCACCATGAGCATGTTGATAGATAACTTTGGCTGGTTGGGTAATCCCGCTATTCCCTTTTCGCCGAGCCGTCTGGGCGCGGTTATCTGCCTGGGGATTGCGCTGTATTTCATCTACTCGAGCAGCAAAATCTACAGCGCCCGCGACTAGACTCACGTCTTCCGGGTAAAGAACAGCGTCACCGTGGCGACGGTGACGCCAAATTTCTTCATCTCGGTTTTATTAAACAGATGGGTCTCATCCTGCAGGTACATCCAGTCGTCAAACTTCAGTAGCCAGCTACTGCCGTTGGCTTTGACCTTCATGCTGTAATGCCAGTTAAAGGCGTTACCTGCCGCCTGCCCCGTAGCGACTCCTTCGATATCCCCCGCCGTTCCCTCGTAGCGATCGTTCCCCAGCCTGCGGATGTGCCATACCCGCTGTTGCTTCTCGCCATCGTCATACACGAAGTGCTCATTAAGCGTCAGCGTATCGCCGATAACATCCCCGGCAATCTCCACGTGAAAGCGGCGGATCTGTTTACCGCTGCGATCCTGCACCATGCCCCACGCTTCGGTTTTCCCCTGGAAGTAGTCGAAGATATCAAGCCGTGGCTGCTGCTGGCGATACTCGGCCACCTCTGTGCTACAGCCTGCCAGCAGCATGGTCAATGCCAGCACCATCATCAGGAAACGTTTCATTTTTGTCCTCCAAGTAACTGCTGACGCAGTTCAGGATATTGCGTGCGGGGATCGAGCCAGATGGCCAGAAAGCGCGTGCTGAATGCTTCTGACTGGCGCGGGCCAAGTGGAATAAAGCTTTTCTGCGTTGCTGACGCGCGGTACCAGAACTGTCCCTGCTTATCATCGAGGACAAACGCCAGCTGTGAGCCCGGCCGGACATCCGGCCACAGCGAACGAAGCATCTGTAACCAGCCTTCGCTTTGCGGCTCCCGCTGCAAAATCCCCTGCGCCTGCCACTGATCGCGCGTGGCCTCCACCAGTTCATCACGTTCAATGTCGCGCGCGTAGGTGATAATCAACGCCTGATCCTGATCCGCCGCGCGGTAGCGACCGTCCGGCGTGCGCAGCTGGGAGGTATAAACCGTAAACGGGCCCCAGGTGAGCGTGGCGTCACCCACCTTACGCCAGGCCAGCCAGTCGGCGGCATGGGCCGCAGGGATCACCATCGTCAGCCAAAGGAGGAAAACCGCTGCTCTCATTTTTGTCTCCCCATCAGCAGGTGGAAAAACAACATTAATACCAGCCAGCCCGGCACCATCCAGCTAACGACGATAAAAGTCGGCTCCTGAAAGGTGATAGCACCCAGCCGCTCGCCAATCAGGTACGCCACCGGCCCTCCCACGGCGGCCAGCAGCGTCAGCAGCCAGCCGGGTAACGTGGTCGTGCGCGCAAGCTGTGTCCAGACGGTGGCGAACATCAGCCACAATGCCACCATCCATAGCGGCATCAGGGACTCGCCGGTGAAGGCAATCAGCCCCGTCAACGCCCAGAGCGCATCCAGTACGCTGCCCGCTGCAGCCAGACCGATGGCGTAAAGGCGGTATACCGGGGGCAAAAACAGGCAGGCGAGCACCGCCAGCGCAAGCCAGAAAATCAGGCCCTGCTCACGAAAGATCACCACCAGCGCCCAGTAAAGATCGAACCCGACGGCCAGCAGAAAGACCTGAAGATAACGTCTCATACGCGTTCGGCGGTCAGTTGCACCACGCTGATGGTGCGGGCGTTAAACCCGGCTTCGCAGTAGCCAAAGTAGTACAGCCACATACGACGGAACCGTTCGTCGAAGCCGAGCTTTTCAATCTCCTGCCAGGCATGAACAAAGCGCTGCCGCCAGTGGGCCAGCGTGCGGGCATAGTCTGGCCCCATGTCAAAGAGGTTACGGACCACAAAATCGGTGTGGCGCGTCATCAGCTCATTCATCGCTGTGATGCTCGGCAGGAAGCCGCCGGGGAAAATGTAGCGCTGGATAAAATCGACGCTTTTGCTGTAGTCGCGGTAGCGCTGGTCCTGAATGGTAATGGCCTGAATCGCCATCCGGCCACCCGGGCGCAGCCGCGCCTGACAGGTTCGGAAGAACACGGGCAGATAGCGTTGCCCGACGGCTTCAATCATCTCTATCGAGACCAGCTTGTCGTACTGCCCGGTGAGGTCGCGATAATCACAAAGCAGAACCTCAACGCGGTCCTGCAACCCGGCGCGGGCGATCCGCTCGGTTGCCCAGATATACTGCTCCTGCGACAGCGTGGTGGTGGTTACCCGACAGCCGTAGTGACGTGCCGCGTATTCCGCCATCGCCCCCCAGCCGGTACCGATTTCCAGCAGGTGATCGGACTCACACAGCGCCAGCTGTTCGCACAGACGCGCCATTTTGGCCTGCTGCGCCGCCGTGAGATCCTGCTCATCCGCAGTAAACAGGGCGCTGGAGTAAAGCAGCTCCTTATCCAGAAAATGTGAATAAAAGGTATTGCCCAGGTCGTAATGCGCGGCAATATTTTCACGCGCCTGGGCCCGGGAATTGCGCCGCGTCCAGTGGCGCAGCCGCTCCAGCGGTTTACCGAGCAGCCGGAACCCTTTCTCCAGACGGCCAAGCACCTCGCCATTAAGGGCCAGGATTTCCAGAAGCGGCGTGAGTTGCGTGGTTTCCCATTCGCCATCCATCCAGGCTTCTGCGGCGGCAAGGCTCCCGCCCGTTAAGACGCGCCAGTAGACGCCGGGCGCGAGGATCTGAATGTCGGCGTGCAGCGCGGAGGATGTCTCGCCAAAATGGAATGTCTGTGCCCCTTCACGCAGCGTGAGCGAGCCGCCACGAATACCGCTTAACAGACGGAAAAGCAGCCAACGCGCAATGCGGACGTTGCGCGGGATATCGGGTTCTAGCGCAAAGACGGGATCGGTCATGAGCGTTCACTCCTGCTGACGGGATGGTTATGCAGCGGCACGCGCTTGAGCCACAGCCTCAGCGCCTGCCAGTAAATAGCGAAAACGGTTTTCAGGGTCATCAGTGGAATGCGCAGCAGTAACGCACGCAGTGCCGGACGCGTCAGAGGCTCCCGGCGTAGCGCCAGCGTGGCGTCAAACACCTTCGCGTCCTGATGATTTTCAATGTGCATATGCAAGGTGTTATCCGGGTTGTTGAAGCGCCAGTGGTAGATCATGTCCATTGGGTTGAAGGGGGAAACGTGAAACGCTTTTTCCGTCGGCTGCGCGTCCTGTCCGTTGACGGCATAGTAATGCCGCTCGTTCCACGGCGTGTTGCGGACCTCCGCCAGCACCCAGCCCAACGTCCCCTTCTCGTCATAGCAGTAGTAAAAGTTGACCGGATTGAAATGAAACCCGAAATAGCGCAGCTGCGTCAGGAGCATGACTCGTCCGCCGGGACGTTCTCCGGTGAGCCCCTCCAGCGTGTTCAGGACGTTCTCTTTGAGCGGCGTACCCAGCGGATAGTCCGTGTCATAGAACGCGGCGGCGGCGAAGCGATTGCGCCGTACGCCGACGTCAGCCAGCAGCGGCAGTTCATCCAGATCCAGCCAGGCCATAAAGACGCTGTAGCGAAATTCGTGGGTTTTCGGCTGGAGGCGGCGGTGGCGTAATACGCCGTGATAGAGGCAGCTGTTCATCTTAGTTCCCCTCTCCGGCCGCGATCGCGTTGACCACGTCCAGCGCGCTGCGCACGCCATCCTCGTGAAAACCGTTGTACCAGTAAGCCCCGCAGAACCAGCTTCGCTGGTGACCGTTGATCTCACCGCGACGCGCCTGCGCCCGCCAGCTTTGCGGGTTAAACAGCGGATGTTCATAAACAAAGCGCTGTAACACGAAGCGTTCATCCACCGGTGTTTCCGGGTTCAGGGTGACGCAGAACAGCGGGCTCCCCTCTGGCAGCCCTTGCAGAATGTTCATGTTGTAGGTGACGCAGGCGCTGGCCTGCTCATGCTCGCTCAGGCGGTAGTTCCAGCTGGCCCACGCGCGCTTGCGTACCGGCAGCCAGCGCGGATCGCTGTGCAGAATCACCTCGTTGCGCTGCCAGCCGATATCCCCCAGCACCTCGCGCTCTGCTGGCGTCGGCGCCTCAAGCATGGCCAGCGCCTCGGCGGAGTGGCAGGCAAAAATCACCTGATCGAAGGTATGGCTGGCGTTTTCGAGCTGAAGCGTGACCCCGTCTTTGTGGCGGCTGACACGCTGCACCGGCGCGTTCAGGCGTAACGTCAGGCGGTCGCCCAGCTTTTCCAGCATGGCGCGGATGTACTCCCGCGAGCCGCCCGGTACCACGTACCACTGCGGACGATGGGTAATATCCAGCAGACCATGATGATTAAAAAAGCGCAGGAAGAGCGGCAGCGGGAAACGCTTCATCTCCTGCAACGACGACGACCAGATGGCGGCGCCCATCGGCAGAATGTAGTGGCGCGCAAAAAACGGCGTGAAGCCATGCTGTTGAAGAAACGTCTCCAGCGTGGCATGCGGATCCACGTCCCCTTCCAGCGCCTGTTTTGCCAGCCGATTAAAGCGGACGATCTCTCCGAGCAGACGCCAGAATGCCGGATTCACCAGATTTCGGCGCTGGGCAAACAGCGATGTCAGGGTGTGTCCGTTGTACTCCAGCCCCGTCTGGGGGTTGTGCACCGAAAAGCTCATCTGCGTTTTTTGCCCGCTGATGCCGAGCTCGCTGAGCAGGCCCATAAAGCGCGGATAGGTCCGGTCGTTGTAGACGATAAAGCCGGTATCAATCGCCCAGTTGCCCTGTGGCGTCGAGACATCTACCGTTGCGGTATGGCCGCCAGGCGTGGCGCCCGCTTCAAACAGGGTCACCTGATGGTGACCGGCCAGCCGCCAGGCGCAGGTCAGCCCGGCAATTCCGCTGCCGATAATCGCAATCTTCATGAACGTACCATCCTGCGCAGCAGTGTGCGCTGCAAAAACGCGGGTAGCCTGGAGAGCAGCCGCAAAATGAAGCCGAATCGGGTGGGAAACGCGATGTGCATTTTCCCTTTCGCCAGTCCGGAACGGATCGCCTTGACCGCCTCGTCAACGCTCACCCTGCCCGGCATGGCGAAATCGTTTTTGCGCGTCAGGGGGGTATCGACAAAGCCTGGGGAGATCACCGTGACGGCAATCCCTTTGGGCTCCCAGTCCAGGCGCAGACTGTCCGCAAACCAGCTCAGCGCGGCTTTAGACGCGCCGTAGGCTTCTGCCCGCGGGAACGGAAGCCAGTGGGCCATCGAACTCACCAGCACCACGCGGTTGCCGGCAACCAGCTGCGGCTGCAACGCGGCAAGACAGTTCACCGGGCCGAGGAAATTGGTGTTCATAACCCGCTCCACCAGCGCCGCGTCCACTACGCCCCAATCGAGGTACTCGCAGGTACCGGCGCAGAGAATAACCAGATCGGCGTAAACGCCGCTCAGCGCCTGGCGACAGGCGTCCCTGTCTGTCATATCGAACAGGCGAACTGTGAGATTGGGGCAGGTCTGATGCAAGGCTTCAAGGCGCGCAGGATCCCGCCCACAGGCAATCACGTGGTACCCCTCCGCAGCGAAGGAGGTCGCCAGCCCGGCGCCAATACCCGAGCTTGCGCCGGTGATCAGTACCGTTTTCATGATTTCACCCTCCGCTTCACGCCGCGTACCGCCCAGCCCAGCAGCGGAAGATGTTCGTAGATCATCTCTCCCGCATCGTAGTAGTCGCGCTGACGCGTGATAAGACCCTTTTCCGTGTCCACCACCGAACAGCCCGGCAGTTCGAGCGGGTCCCCTCCGGCGATGCGCGGGTGCGACCAGTGCATCACCCAGGTCACAACGAAGCGGTTTTCACTGCACAGCGGTGGATCGATGGTAAAACGGCAGTTTTCGACATTCGCCAGCAGATGGGTGAAATAGCGCTGAAGCGCAAAGATACCGTCGTGCTCGCCGAACGGATCGATTAGCGTGGCATCCGAATGATAAAGCCCGACCAGTGCGGAGGGCGGCTGGCTATCCAGTGCGCTGTAGTACTCAACAAACCGACTCACGACAGAGGGCAAAGTGCTCATGGGTCACATCCTGGCTGTAAACAACGTGGCGTAATCGCATAATTAAAACTTACACAATTAACGTTATTTGTCCAAGTTTGTGCAACTATATTTTTTATTTTGCCTATTTATCAATAAGTTGATTGCCACCCAAAACAGTAGATTTTGTAGACTGGATAAAGCATAGCCGCCACCAGGCATTGTTTTTTCAGTTTAACCTTAAGGCAAATTCCCCCATCCTCTTCCAGGCTTATCCTTTTAAATTCATCAGGATGCCCGACATGAAACGCGTTTTTCTTTCTCTTTTCTCAAGCCCTGAATCCTTGCTGCAGGTGATGAGTCAGCAGGAGATCATCGAAGCCGTGGAGGATGGTGACCGCATCATCATCGACCAGGACGGGAATGCATCGGTGAACTACAAAAGCAATGAGGTACGGCAGGATTTTCTGCGTCACGTCAACGCGCTGAAGAGGGCCTGATATGGGAACGGCGATATTTATGGTGCTGATGGTGTGCGGGTACTGGTACACCAGTCGCGATCTGTCGACGCGCTTTAAAATCAAGCGCTCTTTCGGCTGGGACGTCTATTTCCTTGTTGCGCTTTATGGCTGTATTTTCGTGCTCCAGGGCGTGGTTGCCACGGGACTGCTTTGGCTCCTGCTTCTCGCCCTTTCTGCCGCCAATAACGCCTTTCACTTTGCCTCACCGAAATATACCGACTGGCAAATCGACTTTATGAACTGGAGTTTTTTAGGCATTCAGGCGCCTGTGGTCGTGATGCTGGCGTTTGCCATCCTGTTTTGCCTCTATCGCTCCAACTGGGCAGGCAGCGCCAGGCTGGACGGTGAAAGCCGGAAAAAGCTCTACAAACGGCTTGCCCAGTCGAGCGGTATTGAACAACTGCTCTATCAGTGTATGGAGCAAGGCGAGCTGGCGCAGGTGACGCTTCGGTCGCGGCGGATATATATCGGCATGATCCACACCGCGACGCTGGAATACGAAAACACGGCCAATATTGTGCTGATACCGATGTTAAGCGGGTACAGAGACGAGAAGACAATGAATTTGCGCATCGAGAATAATTACAGCAAGTGGTATGCGGAGCATGACATCACGCTCGACTCCGAACCCCGCAGCGCTATGTCATTCCGAAAGGTGATTTTACTCAATCAGATAGAGAGCCTCTCACTGTTCGATCCCGCCAGCGCCAGCGCGCTTTCTCTGGCGCAGCGGGAGTGACCAATATTCTGGTGCGATTCAGCCCTGGGCCTTTTGAAAGAGGTCCCAGCGGTTGCCGTAGAGATCTTCAAACACCACCACCGTACCGTACTCTTCCTCACGAGGTGCTTCACAGAAATGAACGCCTTTTTCTTTCATGGCATGGTAATCGCGCCAAAAATCATCTGTCTGAAGGAACAGGAAAACCCGGCCACCGCATTGATTGCCGATAAAGGCTTCCTGCCTCTCATTAGAAGCCCGTGCCAGCAGAATATTGCAGTCGCTTTCCGGATTTGGCGTGACGACGACCCAGCGTTTATCCTGCTGCGGCGTGTCCTCGACAAGGGTAAACCCCAGCTTGTCGGTGTAGTATTCAATTGCACGATCGTAGTCATCAACCACAATAGCCACGCACCCCAGACATCGCTTCTGTGTTCTCATTTTCCGTTTCCTTTACCCTGAATGGTTTTGCCCAGCGCATTCCCACAGAATACGCGTGCATAAAAATATTTTATAGATCGGTTAGCGTCGCAAAAATCCGTGCCGCTAAGGCGGCGGGGATCCTGATGAAGGCAGCGAAGGATGCCGACGGACCCGTCCTGCTGATGGGACACGGAATTATCAACCGATTTATTGCGAAAGAACTGCTCGCAACTGGCTGGAAAGAACAGACCCGCCCCCGTACCGGTTACTGGGGTGCGGGTGTTTACAGCCGTTAACCCCCCGGAAAAGCTTATTTTTCCATTAACTGTTCCAGACAGCGTGATAACGAGTGGAGGACAGCATCCGTCTCCACGCCCATTTGCGCATGAATAATGGCGCCGTCAATAAGCAACATGATTTCGTTGATCACGCGCTCATCAGCGATCTTCGTCAGCGACGTAATCATTTTCTTTGTTTCGAGTTTATGGTCACGGCATATCGCCTTTATTTCACTTTCAATATCTTCAGACTTCGCCTCTGCACTGGCGTTAATAAACGCGCAGCCGTGAAACTCGGGTGAAACAAACCATTCGTAAAGCGTGGCAGATAATGCCTCTGACGATGTCTGACCTGCGTTGAGATTACGCCGCAATGAGGCTTCAAACCAGTTCATCCATATTTCATGTCGATAGTGCAAATAGGCGAGAATCAATAAACTTTTACTCGGAAAGTGGCGATAGAAAGTTACCTTGGTCACTTTCGCCTCTTTAATCAACGTATCCACGCCCGTTGCCTTGAAGCCCGTGGAATAAAAGAGATCGTGAGCGGTATGTAATATTTTATCCCTGACGCTGATTTTTGTCTCGTTGCTTGCGGGTTCTGTTTTCATTTTTCGGCAGCCTCAAAAAGGGATGTTGACAACGTTATTTTTCAGGCATAGATTAACGCAAGTAGACAGATCTGTCTACATAATATCACACTGAGGTAATCGCCATGAATACACGCCCTCCTTTACCGCCCTTCACCCGTGAAAGCGCCATCGAAAAAGTCAGACTCGCCGAAGACGGCTGGAACAGTCGCGACCCGGCAAAAGTCGCGCTGGCCTATTCGCTGGATACCCAATGGCGCAACCGCGCAGAATTCGCCACCAACCGTGAAGAAGCGCAGGCTTTTCTGGAACGGAAGTGGAAAAAAGAGCTGGGTTACCGCCTGATTAAGGAGCTCTGGGCATTTACGGATAACCGGATCGCGGTGCGCTATGCTTATGAATGGCATGATGATTCCGGCAATTGGTACCGCTCCTACGGCAATGAAAACTGGGAGTTTGAAGCGGACGGGTTGATGAAGCGTCGTTTTGCCTGCGTGAACGATATGCCAATAAAAGAATCTGAGCGACTGTTCCACTGGCCGCAGGGCAGACGCCCGGACGATCACCCCTCGCTGAGCGATCTGGGGTTATAGGATTTTCGCATCACTCCGGGGCACCCCCGGAGTGATGAATTTACAGTGCGCCCAGCTGTTTCATCAGCGTCAGGTTGTCCTCAATATGCCAGTTAGCCACAATTTTACCGTCATTAATTTCATAGATATCCGTGGCGATAAAATCTATTTTCTGCCCCTTTCCTTTCAGCTCGCCGAATGTTCCGGTAAACGTGCCGTGAAAATGTAAATGGGAGACCACACGATTACCGGAAATAATCATCTGCTCAACGTCACAGCGTAAATCAGGTACGGCAGTACGAAATGCCCGGGAGGCTAAAATAGCGCCCTCGGGTCCCTGTTTACGCCCTTCCGGCGGCGTTTTATCAATAAAGTTAACCGCAAGCGCTTCACGCGCCAGAGACGGCGTCCCCGTATTCCAGAACGTTGCATATTTTCTGGCTGCAGCCTCATTCGCGGCTAATTGCACCTGCGGCAGGCTTTTATCGACAATCAGCTGCTGTGGTTTCACCCACTCCTCCTGCGCCGAATAAGCGGCGCCCGACAGACCGATAAAAATAAGCGGCAATAAAACAGAACGAAAAGAGGTTGAATAGTTCATCATTTTCTCTCAATCATTTATCAGGATAACGGCAAGGTGGGATAATCGGTATATCCCGTCGCACTGCCACCAAACAGCGTGGCGGGATCGCGCACCTGGGCCAGCGGCAACTTGTGCGCCAGCCGGTGGGGTAAATCCGGGTTGGCAATAAATGGCCGTCCGAAGGCAATCAAATCGGCATAGCCAGCCGTAAGTATTTGTTCGGCTTTGTTAAGGTCATAGTTGCCCGCGACGATAAGGGTTCCGCTAAACGTCTCGCGCAGGGATTGACGGAAAATGTCGGGTACCTGCGGCGCGTCGTCCCAGTCGGCTTCCGCCAGGTGGATGAATGCTATCCCGTGTTGTTCGCACCAGGCCGCCAGAGCGAGGATGGCGTCGATCACCTGCGGGTCATTCATCCCCCGCTGAGTAATAAACGGCGAAAGGCGGATGCCCGTACGCTCGGGCCCAATGGCCTCCGCAATCGCGTTCAAGACCTCCTGGGCAAAGCGGATCCGGTTAGCAAGCGTGCCGCCATACTCGTCCGTGCGTTTATTGGAGGTTTGACGCAGGAACTGGTCAATCAAATAGCCGTTTCCGCCGTGAACTTCCACGCCATCAAAGCCGGCCTGGACGGCATTCAGTGCCGCCTGGCGATAGTCCGCGATGATGCCGTGAATGTCTTTGCGCGTCAGCGTTCTTGGCTGCGGGCAGTCAACCATTTGGCCTTCGCCCTTTTCATTCACCACCCACACTTTCGCGTCCGGTGCCAGCGCTGACGGGGCCACGGGCAGACCATCCTGATGAAAACTGGCGTGCGACATTCGCCCGACGTGCCAGAGCTGAGAAAAAACAACCCCGCCCGCCTGATGCACGGCCCCCGTCGTGAGTTGCCATCCTGAAACCTGCTCCGGCGAATGGATGCCGGGAGTCCAGGAGTATCCCTGGCCCTGCGGGGAGATCTGGGTGGCTTCGGTGATGATTAAACCCGCGCTGGCCCGCTGCCGGTAGTATTCCGCCATCAGCGACGAGGGAATATTGCCTGGCTGAAGGGAACGCGCGCGGGTCATTGGCGCCATAACGATACGGTTTTTCAGGTCCTGCTGACCCAACCGGTAACGGTCAAAAAGTGAGGAACGGTTCATGTTTTCATCCCTTATGGTTTGGATGAAATCACTTTACAGGCGGTATTTCATTTTGATAATTGCACTGAAAACTGATGCACTTTTCGGAAAATATGAATAATGGGCAAGCTTGAAGATATGGCATTGCTGGTTGAAGTGGCCGAGGCCGGGGGACTTTCCGCCGCCGGACGACGGCTGTCGCTCTCTCCTGCGACCATGACGGCCAGACTGAAGGCGATTGAAGAACGTTACCAGACTCGCCTGTTTCACCGTTCAACGCGATCCATCACGCTGACCCGTGCCGGAGAAGAGTTTTATCATGCCGCGCTGCGCGTGCTGGAAGAGATGCGCCATGCCGAGTCGCTCCTGACGCAAAAAGAGGGCGTCCTCAGCGGCAATATTCGCCTTTCTGCCCCCTCGGATTTTGGCAGACAGTATCTTAGCCCCGCCGTGGTGGAATTTTCCCGGCACCATCCTGACGTGAAATTTTTCATCGCGTTAAGAGAACATGTTGAAGATCTGGTCGCTAACCGGCTGGATATGAGCGTGCGTTTCGGTAACCTGCCGGACAGCAGCCTGGTCGTCAGAAACATCCGCCCAAATCATCGGGTGCTGGTGGCCTCTGCGGCGTATCTTAGCAACCGCGGCGTCCCCGCCACATTTGCGGAGTTAGCCCATCACCGATGCCTTGCACTTGAGTCTCAGGGCGTGGTGATGAACGAATGGCGCTTTGAAAAAGATGGCGAGGAAAGTGTCGTTCGCGTAGAGCCAGCCATGGTGTGCGACGACGGGGCATTGCTTCGTCAGTGGGCGCTCAGCGGCGCTGGCATTGCGGGGAAATCCTGGTGGGATGTGAAGGACGATGTTGAGGCCGGAAGACTCACCGTCCTGTTTGCTGACAGTTTTACCGGTTTTAGCCGATACGACCGCAAAGATGTCGGGCTACAGTTTGTTTACCCGCAGCGTAAACTGCAGCCGCTTCAGGTCACGGCCTTTAGCCAGTTTTTTCTCGACTGGCTAAAAAAACGGTAGCGTGAATGTTGATTAAACCCGCTTAAAATTCATCGACACAATGCTGCCTTAATGCGCGAAAAACAGTGATACACTTACCCCACCGGGTGGGTCTTCCCGTTTGAACTCATGAGGAAACAACAGTAACCAAATGACGAAATGGTCACTCGTTGTCAATCCTGGCCTGTCACGCTAAGCTTAAATAATGACTAAAAATATGAACGCCCCATCAATACGTGGTCCACTTGACCATTCTGTCAGAGAGCAAATCGTCGAAGCGGCTTTTGAGCACTTCGGGCATTACGGCTATGAAAAAACCACCGTCGCCGAACTCGCGAAATCCATCGGTTTCTCTAAGTCCTACATTTATAAGTTTTTCGATTCCAAACAGGCTATTGGCGAGGTGATCTGCGCTAACCGCCTGGAGCTGATCATGGCGGCGGTGCTTTCTGCCATCGAGGATGCGCCGTCAGCCAGCGAAAAATTACGCCGTCTGTTCAAAGCGCTTACCGAGGCCGGAAGCGAGCTGTTTTTCCACGATCGGAAGCTTTACGACATTGCCGCCGTCGCCGCTCGGGACAAATGGCCGTCTACTGAAAGGTATACAGACGGCCTGATGAAGCTGATTGAGAGCATCATTATTGAAGGCAGGCAGGCGGGTGAATTCGAAAGAAAAACGCCGCTGGATGAGGTCACGCAGGCTATCCACATGGTGATGTGCCCTTATATCAATCCCATACAGCTGCAATACAACCTCGAAACGGCCCCCACTGCGGCGGTGCTTCTCTCTTCGCTGGTATTAAGAAGCCTGGCCCCCTGATTAGTGACCATTGACTTTATTGGTCACTAGTCTGAGAATGCGGAAACTGTCCTGTTACTTCTATAAGGGTTTCCCATGCTCAGGCTCAATACAGCCCGCCTTGCCGTTAGCCTTCTGCCGTTTGTCCTCGTGGCGTGCGGCGATAATTCCGCGAGTGGCGATCCGCGCACAAAGCCACCGCTTGTCAGATCCGCCGCCATCGCGCTTGCGAACAATACTGCTCACGCCTTTACCGGCGTGGTGGTGGCGAGAACGCAAAGTGATTTGGGTTTCAGGGTTCAGGGGAAAATCCTTGAGCGACTTGTCGATACCGGGCAAACCGTCAGACAGGGTCAGCCTTTACTGCGCCTCGATCCGGTTGACCTGAAATTACAGGCCCAGGCACAGCAGCGCACGGTGGATGCTGCCCAGGCGCGTGCGAGAAAAGCGTCCAGCGATGAGGCGCGTTATCGCGGTCTTGTGGCGTCCGGCGCCGTGTCCGCCTCGGAGTATGATCAGATCAAAGCCGCCGCCGATTCCGCCAGAGCGGAACTCAGCGCAGCCCGGGCGCAGGCCAACGTGGCGCAAAACGCAACGGGCTATGCCGTACTGCTGGCGGATTCAGACGGGGTAGTGATGGAAACCCTCGCCGAGCCAGGTCAGGTGGTGAGTGCCGGGCAAGTGGTGATCCGACTCGCCAGGGCGGGACAACGTGAAGCGCTCGTGCAGTTCCCCGAGACCCTGCGCCCTGCCGTTGGCAGCCCTGCACTGGCCACACTTTATGGCAATGAAAAACACCCGGTCAGCGCAACGCTTCGCCTGCTGTCTGATTCAGCCGATGCCACAACCCGCACCTATGAAGCCCGCTACGTGCTGAATGGTGACCTGGCAAACGCGCCGCTGGGGGCAACCGTCACGCTGAACGTTCAGGACCCAAAAGCGGAACGTCAGGTCATGCAGGTTCCGCTCGCCTCACTCTACGATGCTGGCAAAGGCCCCGGTGTCTGGCGCATTTCCGCCAGGCCGGCAAAGGTTACCTGGACGCCGGTGAAGGTGCTGAGCGTGGGTGAAGATGCCGCGCAGGTCACGGGCAGCGTGAAGCCAGGCGAGAAGATTGTGGCGCTGGGCGCACACCTTTTGCACGAGGGTGAAATCGTCAGGCTTGCAGAACAACGCAATACCGCGCTGGCGGAGAACACGCCATGAGCGGAAGTCGCTTCAACCTGTCAGCGCTTGCCGTGCGCGAGCGCTCCATCACCCTGTTTCTGATCGTCCTTGTGACGATTGCCGGTATCTACGCCTTTTTTGGGCTTGGCCGCGCGGAAGATCCCCCTTTTACGGTGAAGCAAATGACGGTGATATCCGTCTGGCCCGGCGCAACCGCGCAGGAGATGCAGGATCAGGTCGCCGAACCGCTGGAAAAACGCCTGCAGGAGCTCAAATGGTATGACCGGACGGAAACTTATACCCGCCCCGGCATGGCGTTTATCACCTTATCGTTGCAAGACAAAACGCCCCCCGCAGAAGTGCAAGAGGAGTTCTATCAGGCGCGGAAAAAGCTGGGAGACGAATCCCTGAATCTCCCTGCCGGGACGATCGGCCCGATGATCAATGACGAATTTGCCGATGTCACCTTTGCCCTTTTTGCCCTGAAAGCGAAAGGTGAACCCCAGCGGCAGCTGGTACGTGATGCAGAAGCTATGCGCCAGCAACTTTTGCACGTACCCGGCGTGAAGAAAGTGAACATTATCGGCGAACAGGCGGAGCGGATATACATCGCTTTCTCTCATGACCGACTGGCCACGATGGGTCTCTCGCCGCAGGATATTTTCAACGCCCTTAACAATCAGAACGCGTTAAAAGCAGCGGGCTCTATTGAGACCCGGGGCGCCCAGATGTTTATCCGCCTCGACGGCGCGTTTGATGAGTTGCAGAAGATCCGCGATACACCCGTTGTGGCTCAGGGCAAAACGCTCAGGCTCTCCGATGTGGCGACGGTTGAACGGGGCTATGAAGATCCCCCTACGATGCTGATACGTAACCAGCATGAACCCGCCCTTCTGCTGGGTATCGTCATGCGTGAGGGCTGGAATGGTCTGGCACTGGGTAAAGCGCTGGATGCCGAAACGGCAAAAATAAACGCGAGTCTGCCGCTGGGCATGACCCTGAGCAAAGTCACCGACCAGTCAGTGAACATCAGCTCGGCGGTGGATGAGTTTATGATCAAATTCTTCGTCGCCCTGCTGGTGGTGATGGTGGTCTGTTTTGTCAGCATGGGCTGGCGCGTGGGGGTGGTGGTTGCAGCGGCGGTACCGTTGACGCTGGCGGTGGTCTTCGTGGTGATGGAAGCCGCGGGGATAAACTTTGACCGCGTCACGCTGGGCTCCCTGATCCTTGCCCTCGGCTTACTGGTTGACGATGCCATTATCGCCATCGAAATGATGGTGGTCAAAATGGAGGAAGGTTACGACCGAGTCAAAGCCTCCGCCTACGCCTGGAGCCATACCGCCGCGCCAATGCTGGCGGGTACGCTGGTGACGGCAATTGGCTTTATGCCAAACGGTTTTGCCCAGTCAACCGCCGGGGAATACACCAGCAATATGTTCTGGATTGTCGGCCTCGCCCTGATTGCATCGTGGTTTGTCGCCGTGGTGTTTACCCCCTATCTTGGGGTGAAGATCCTCCCGGCCATTCCCAAAGTGGAAGGAGGCCATGCCGCCATCTATGACACGCCGCGTTATAACCGTTTTCGCCGGATGCTGAGCCGCGTTATCGCCGGAAAATGGCGGGTGGCCGGTGCCGTGGTCGCTATTTTCATCCTCGCCATATTCGGCATGGGACTGGTAAAAAAACAATTTTTCCCGACATCCGATCGCCCGGAAGTGCTGGTTGAAGTGCAGATGCCCTATGGCACCTCAATCGAACAGACCCGTGCCGCAACCGCAAAAATAGAAGCATGGTTGAGCCAGCAGCCTGAGGCCAACATCGTGACGGCCTATATTGGCCAGGGATCGCCCCGCTTTTACCTGGCGATGGCCCCCGAATTACCTGACCCGTCTTTTGCAAAAATCGTGATCCTGACGGACAGCGAGACGTCACGCGAAGCGCTCAAGTTCAGGCTCAGGGAGGCTGTCGCCAGCGGCCTGGCGCCTGAGGCCCGCGTGCGGGTGACGCAGTTGGTCTTTGGCCCGTACTCGCCCTTCCCGGTTGCCTGGCGCGTTTCGGGGCCGGATGTCGGTACTTTACGCGATATTGCAGACAAGGTGAAAGGCGTGCTACAGGCAAGCCCAATGATGCGTACCGTCAATACCGACTGGGGATCACGCGTTCCGGTATTGCATTTCACCCTCGATCAAAACCGTCTGCAGGCCACCGGATTAACGTCCAGTGCCGTGGCTGAGCAGCTTCAGTTCTTGCTCTCAGGCGTGCCAATTACCGCCGTGCGAGAAGATATTCGCTCGGTAGAGGTCATGGGGCGCGCCGCGGGGGATATCCGTCTCGACCCGGCAAAAATTGAGGGTTTTACCCTCGTCGGCAATGCGGGGCAGCGCGTTCCGCTGTCTCAAATTGGCAAGATTGAGATCGGTATGGAAGACCCGATTTTGCGCCGCCGCGACCGCACTCCGACCATTACCGTGCGGGGTGATATCGCCGACAATCTTCAGCCACCGGATGTATCGGTCGCCATCATGAAACAGCTCCAGCCGATTATAGATACGCTACCGGCCGGATACCGCATTGAGATGGCCGGTTCGATTGAGGAATCGGGCAAAGCCACGCAGGCAATGATTCCGCTGTTCCCGATCATGATTGCCCTGACGCTGCTGATCATCATTCTGCAGGTGCGTTCGCTCTCGGCGATGGTGATGGTGTTCCTTACCGCGCCGCTGGGGCTGATTGGCGTGGTGCCGACCCTGTTGATTTTCAATCAGCCGTTTGGCATCAACGCGCTGGTGGGGTTGATCGCTCTTTCAGGCATTCTTATGCGCAATACGCTGATCCTGATTGGGCAAATCGATCATAACCAGAAGGACGGTCTCGATCCGTTCCACGCGGTGGTCGAGGCGACGGTTCAGCGAGCCCGGCCCGTACTGCTGACGGCACTTGCCGCCGTGCTGGCGTTTATTCCTCTGACGCATTCGGTATTCTGGGGAACCCTGGCTTACACGTTGATTGGCGGAACCTTAGGCGGTACGGCCATTACGCTGGTGTTCCTGCCTGCGATGTATGCGATCTGGTTCCGGATCCGCCCTGCGGAACAGCGCGTGCAGTCCCCGGCAGAAAACGTGTAAACTACCCTAAGTAGATAACTGTTCCGAGGAAAGCATGGTTGTTAAGCGCTTAAGAAAAGAGGATCGCCGCGTACAGCTGCTGGAAGTGGCGCGCGGAATTGTCCGCCAGCAAGGCACGGAGGCACTGACTCTGGGTTACCTGGCGGAGCGGGCCAACGTGACCAAGCCTATCCCCTACGACCATTTTGGCGATCGTGAAGGGTTGCTGATGGCCTTGTATCAGGATTATAGCGATCGGCAGTTGGCGAAATTCCGTGAGACGCTGGCGGTAGACAGCAAAATACTGGACAAGACGATCCGCTTTTTCAGCGCCGCCTATATTGATTGCGCCATGACCGCCGGGCCCGAAACCGGGCCCATCGCCGCGACGCTGTCCGGCTCTCGCGCGTTGCAGTCGTTTCGTGAGGCGTGCGTTGCCGAATGCGCCGACTGCCTGCGTACCGCGCTTTCCCCTTTTGTCGTCCTGAAAGGCGTTCAGGGAGAAGCGGTACTGACGGCCATCATTGGTGCGGCGGACGCGCTCAGCACCGCCGCGGGTAACGGCGTGCTCGCCCGAAATGTTGCGGAAGATACCCTCAGAGGCGCCATCACCGGGGTGCTGGAGACCTACGTGAATAGCACAAAATGATCGTTGGGTGCGGATTGACAGCTAAGTTACCAATAGTAATATAAACGTCACTTCTCACCCATTCGAGGTCGCTATGTCTGCTACACATGCCATTAATAATGCACTGATCGTGACGGCTCACCCTGTCGACAATTCGTTATCCCATTCGCTGGCCGCCCGCATTGCCGGGAAACTGCGTGAACAGGGTACGCAGGTGGAGATGGCCGATCTGCATGCCGAAGGGTTTAACCCGGCCATGTCCCGCGCCGATCTTGATTTGTACCACGGCGATCCGAGCGCCCTTCCTGACGCTATTCTGCGCGAGCAGCAGCGGGTCGAGCGGGCGGATATGCTGGTATTCGTTTTCCCGGTGTACTGGTGGTCCGTTCCCGGCCTGTTGAAAGGCTGGTTTGATCGCGTTCTGACGCTGAACTGGGCGTATAAAGTGGCAGAAGACGGCCGGATTGTGGGCAATTTGCGCGACGTTCCCGTTCGCCTTATTGCGACTGCTGGCAGCGATCTTAACGGTTTCGATAAACATGGTTATTCGACGGCGATTCAGACTCAAATAGTAGAGGGCATTTTCGGCTTCTGCGGTTTGAAGAACGTCAAACTCGATATTCTTTACCAGGCAGACACGGCGATGCCTGAGCAGGTGGAGGAGTTCCTGAAGGGGCTAGAGGGCCTTAAATAATCCCGGCTATTCAGTCAGCAAAGGCGTGCACAGCAGGTTACGAGCCTTTGCTGACAGCTTCCTCGCTGCATCGTACCCCTACTCAAATTGGTGTCTTGAAGCAATGCGTTAAGCAACGCTATAACTAACGTGCTCATTCCGCATATAGCGTAATGAATAAACAAAGGTCATTCCATGTATCAGTCAGTTCAGCCAACAACCACCCTCACCACCACCGGCACCTTCGGCGGCACGAGCGTATCAGTAGCAAACGACTGATAAACAGAACCTCAATCCCCGCCTAACTGGACGGGGAAATACCTCTCCGTTCACCGCCCTCTGAATGGAGAAAGAAAATGATTTCTGACAATGCTCTCTTAATTATCGACATGCAGCAGGGCCTCTTCCGGGGCCCGGTCTCACCCTGTTCCGCCGATGCCGTTCTGGAAAATATCCGTTTGTTAATAGCCAACGCGCGCCACGCTCAGGTACCCGTCTTTTTTGCCCGCCATGTTGGACCAGACGACTCGCCCTTTTCAGCGCAGGGGCCGTTGACGCAGCTGATACCCGAGCTGGACGTGAAGGAGCAGGATGTTGTTTTCACCAAGCGCCATCCCAGCTGTTTTCGGGATACCGAATTGCTGCGTGAACTTAATCAGAGAGGCATCAAACAGCTGGTCATTGCCGGGATGAAAACCGAATTTTGTGTCGACACCACCTGCCGGGCCGCGCCGGAGCTGGGCTTCAGGACGATATTGATTTCAGATGCGCATACCACAATGGATAACGCACATTTATCCGCCACTGATATCATTGCGCATCACAACAGCACGCTGGCCGGCCCGTTCGTGATGCTGTCGACTGCCGGCGACTGGCATTTTAATACGGTCAGTTGAGTTGGCGGGAGCGTCTCTCTCTATCCCGGCGTGCCTTTCCGCGCGTCGGGAAAAGTAGAGAAAATTACAGGGTAAAACCTCCATCACCCACCTGTGCCTGAGCGTACCATTTCATCAGCTCCGCACTACCGGGCGCGTTCTCAGCCGGTGACCATGGAGCGGTATCGTGCTCCGGAACAGGCTGATAGCCGCCGTGTTTCACCTCAAAAATGACGCCGCCTTTTTCCAGCGACAGCACGGCATGCCAGGTACCGGCATCCATCTCCAGCACTTTGCAGTCTTCACCTAACACCACGCGCTGGGTCACGTTACCGCTGTCATCAAAATTCAACACCAGAAAGCGACCGCTCAGAGCCGTCAGCAGTTCAAACGTGTGCGGGTGGCGATGAGGGCGAACATAGGTACCTGGCTCCATCGCGATAGCCAGGCGTTGTACCGGGTCGCTCAGTTCGGGATGTAAATTTCGGTGCGCGCGTAAGCGAGGAGAATTGGCAGCCTGCTCGCTTTGTTGCTGCAGGTCACTGAACGTAATTTGTTTCATATACACCTTTGTGAATGGAGTCAGCGGGCGGCCACCCTTTAGCCGCACGACGTTATACCATTCTGGACGGTCGATGAGCGATGGCGTTTGTGAAACAAAACGCTGCAGCGTGAGGATGTGCGTGATCGCACTCCAAAGCGCAACGTTGAGTAAAACTCACATTTATTCCCACTATTTATCGTTTTTCAAAAGCGATAGCCCTGCAATACCATCCATTCATCCCTGGGATAGAAAAAATAAATAATATTAAGCCTGTATGGAGCAGCTATGACACTCGATGCTTTATTCCCTGTATTGAATATTATCTCGCCTCATAAATATAGCCTCAATGCAAATGTGCATGAGTTGATAACGTTACTTTCAGCAGAAAAGGAAAGCTCAGAAGCGCTATCGCCTTTCATCCATCGACTGCATCTTTTGGCTTTCGCCCAAAGCAATCCGGGTAACGCCGAAGAGTTGCTCTCAGCGCATTTACCAAAAGAAGATGGGATCCTTCCGCTGCTTGACTTTGCGGAGTGGCCAAAGGTGCGTAACGCCGCGTCGGGCGAAGATCAAACGCATGAATCGGAGGAGTATTTCCGTGACATGACCTCGGCTGCCAATCTGTTACGCACGGCGCTGATCGACGCAGAGCGCGCAAAGGGGACGCCTGCGCTTTATATTCTGGATAAATTACTTAGCCTGAACAGCGCCCTGCCGGAAAGATATAAAAAGATGGCGAATATTCCCTACGCATAAATACGTTCAGGATGCGGAATACCCCACAATTAATATTCCGCTATTTATTAAACCTGATTATCATCGTAATCAAGACAGACGATATTCAAAGAAGGCACCACAGGCGCGTTTAGGTTAAGCCACGCCAGCAAACGTTCAATACTCTGTCTTCTGAGCGAATTTTTCGGCCAGACAAGATAGTAGCCATCCCCGGTTGCTATCGCTTCCCTGAAGGGCAGTGCGAGCAGGCCACTTTTTAGTGCGTCCAGCGTGAGTCGAAGGTCAGCCATCGCCACACCGTGACCGTGCATGGCCGCAAGGCTGCCCTGCTCCAGGGTGTCGAACACAAGCCCGCCGCTCATGTCGAGCCCGGGGAATAACCCTGTCCTTTTCTACCAGCGTTTCCAGTCCCGTCTGTCCGGTGAGGGATGAATAAGATCGCACTGAGCAAGCTGGTGCCGGGCAGATTCAAGCAAAGACGGGGGACAAACCGGAATGAGCCATTCACTGAAGAGCAGCCGGCTTTCTGTTGACTCGCCGAAATAGCCATTACCGAGGAGGATCGCGCAATCGTAAGGCTCGCGGCTGAAGTCAACGGTGTCGAAGTCCATCCAGACGCTGGCGATTTCGATTTTAGGCTTCGCATGGTTTTCGCGGAAAGATTTAAGCACATTCAGGAGCCATCTCATCGTAAGGGTGCTGGGAGCTTTAAGGCGCAGAAGGTGATTTTCACTTTTGAATGCCCGGCATGCCCACTCCATATTCGAGAAGCTTTCGCCAAGCTGTCCGGCCAGAATACGTCCGGCTTCATTGACCTCCACTCTCGGCCCCTGCCGTTTGAAAAGCTCGCAGTCAAACCACAGTTCAAGCGTCCTGACATGCCTGCTGACCGCTCCCGGCGTGATATTCAGGGTTTCAGCGGCTTTGCTGAAGGAGTTCAGCCGCGCGGCGACTTCAAACGCGCGTAGCGCGTACAGTGGCGGTAATGACATATTTTCCCTTTCGATGAGGTTGAATCATGTAGCTTTTTTATCGGCACCCGGGGACTATTCACCCCGTTCCTCAGTCGGAAACGTCAGCAGTAATTCCCTGAGCAGGGATTCAAGCTGCGCATGTTGCATACCAGATAAATGTCTCAATACTGCATTTTGCGTTTCCGTGTGAACGAGCAACGCCTGTTCAATATGATCCTTCCCGCTGGACGTCAGGCTCACGAGCGTGCTGCGCTTATCCTTCGGGTCGGCGATTCGCCTGATAAGCCCCTGCTGTTCAAGATGGCTGAGCCGGTTCGTCATCGCCCCGGACGTAATCAGCAACGCTTTGTACAGCTGCGTGGGCGAAAGGCAGTACGGCTCACCGGCGCGACGCAGCGTGGCGAGGACGTCAAACTCCCCCTCGCGAAAACCAAACTGCGCCATGGCCTGCGCGCGCGCTTTTGCCAGATGCTTTATCAGCCTGAGCATTCGTCCAAAAATTTTCATCGACGAGACGTCCAGCTCAGGCATGGCACGACTCCACTGGTCGACAACAAAATCTACATGGTCTTTCATTTTCCCCCCGTGTTGAGTGGTTATTTATCGTGTTGTGCGCTACATCTTACACAAAAAAGGATTTTATCTTAACGTTAAGATAAATGCTTGTGGCATTTTGCCCTGGCCGTACACAATCGAAAAGGATTCCACGTTGAAACGCACGTCACCTTTACTCTTCGCCGTTATTGCTTTTATCGTCGGGTTGAACCTGCGCCCTGTCCTGGCTTCTGTCGGCCCCTTGTTCTCCGTGCTGCAGCATGAAGTTGGGCTGTCGGCCACGGAATTCAGCCTGCTGACCACCCTGCCGGTCGCGATGATGGGCCTGGCCGCCTTATGCGGCCCCTGGCTTTTAGCCAGGATCGGCGCCGTCCGGGGGATCGCGTTCGGACTCTTCATCCTGCTTGCGGCCTGTTTATTACGGGGTTTTAGCGCTTCACTGGCGAGCCTTATGGGTACCGCGTTACTGGGTGGGGCCAGCATAGGCGTGATCCAGGCGTTAATGCCTGCCCTGATAAAAAAGGACTATACGCAAACGGCCAGCACGGTGATGTCGCTCTTCAGCACGGGCATTATGGCCGGCGCGGCATTAGCCGCCGCCAGTGCCGAGCCGTTGTTTTCATGGCTCACGCTGAAGCCCGCGCTGGCGATGGCAGGCGTATTAGCGCTGCTTGCTTTGATACTGTGGCTGGCCCTCGTTAAGCGCCCTCAGCAAGAACAAACGGTACACGAAACCGTGACGCTCTCCTCCTCCCGGACAGGACTACTGTTGCTCTTTTTCGGTGTGGGAACTGGCGCCTACACGCTGGTTTTAGCCTGGCTGCCCCCACTCTATATTCAGGCGGGATGGTCCGCACGCAGCAGTGGCTATATGCTGGCCTGGCTGACATTGACCGAAGTGGTCGCCGGGTTTGCCGTCTCCGCGCTGATTGGTAAATGCCCTGACCGCCGTGTGCCGCTGATCGCTGTGCTCTCGCTACTGCTGGCAGGATTACTGTGTCTGGTCTTTGCACCGGGTACAACGCCGGTAGTATCCACATTGCTGCTTGGCACAGGGATCGGCGCCCTTTTCCCACTGTCGCTCATCGTCACGTTCGATCACGCCCGCACGCCCGCTGAGGCCGGGAAGTTACTCTCCAGAGTTCAGGGGGGCGGATATATGATTGCCGCGCTGATGCCGTTAATCGCGGGGATTGTTCGCGACAGTGCGGTTTCATTGACCAGCGCCTGGCTGGTGATGAGTGCGGGAGTGGTGCTGCTGATCGTCATCGCGTTGAAGTTTAAACCCGTGGGGAACGTGTAGACTCGGTGAAAGCGATGCCAGAATTGAGAGTCGTATTTCAACTGGTCGTAAGATAAATTCAGCGTAAGTGTTACGTCATACAGGAGGGGATATGCCGCAAGCTTTACCGGGAATTGATGTTTTATTTGTCGCTGGGTTCGGGCCTATTTCACGGGACACAGCGTCCAGCGCCGCGTTTTATATCCATACACTCGGCCTTCCGCTTAAGCCGATGGAGGGGAACAGTGATTATCTGCTCGCAGAAGTGGGCCAGTTGAAAGGCGTGAAGCATTTCGCCGTCTGGCCGCTTACACAGGCGGCAATGTCCTGCTTTGGAGAAGAACAATGGCCCGCTGAGCACCCGATACCGCAAGGATGGGTTGAGTACGAGGTTCAGGACCTGGACTCGGCTACCCGTATTTTGACTGGAAAAGGCTATCGGTTGCTGGTGGCAAACCGCACAGAACCATGGGGGCAAACCGTCACCCGCCTGCTCAGCCCGGAGGGCTTGCTTACGGGATTAACGATTACGCCGTGGCTTCGGGAGGTATGACGCCCTTCACCAGGCCATTTACCAGCAGGGTAAAAACCTGAATCGCTTTTGGTAATGCCTGCTGCGGATCTTCGCTGGCGGCCACCCACTGGGCGGCATTTAGTGCGGCACCGTTTAACAGCCAGGCGGTGGCATCAACATCTACCGGTTCGATTAAGCCGCGTTCAATCAGGTCGGAAAGGCTCTTACGCGTAGCGTCGAGGCAGTTATTCTGGCTCGGCCATTTTCCCGGGTCCCCAAGAAAAGCCGGACCATCAAGCAGAACGATGCGATGGACTTCTTCATCCAGCGCCATCTCGATATAGGCTATCCCTTCTGCCAGAAGCTTTTGCTGGTCATCCTTCACATGTGCCGCTGCACTTTTGGCGCTTTGCGCCATTTCAGAATCAATCTGGGTAACGACAGCGGCAAGTAACCCCTTTTTATCGCCAAAATTATGATACAGGGCCCCGCGCGTCAGGCCCACGCTGGCGGTTAAATCATCCATCGAGGCTGCGGCAAACCCTTTTTCGGCAAAGGCTTTACGTGCAGCCGCAATCAATTTAGTGCGGGTTTCTTCCATCGTTTCGGCGCGGCGTTTGGCAGCCATACGAACTCCTTGCAATCTACACCACGCAAGTTGTTTGACATACGCGGCGTATGTGTGATTAAGTTGACATACGCCGCGTATCTTAATTCATTTATTTATGCCGCGCATCCACTGTCCCTGTCCAAAGAAAGGATCCGTTATGAACCAACCGAAACCCGTTTTCCCTGCAAATCGCCACGCGCTGTATGAGCAGCACGGTTATTCTGCAGCGATCCGCTCTGGTGATTTACTGTTTGTTTCCGGACAGGTGGGTAGCCGGGAAGACGGTACACCCGAACCCGACTTTGCAACGCAGGTAGAGCGTGCCTTCGATAATCTCAAGGCCACGCTTGACGCTGCAGGATGTACGTTTGCCGATCTTGTTGATGTGACCACCTTTCATACCGATCCGGAGAATCAATTTCCAGCCATTATGCAGGTGAAACAAACGCTTTTCCCTAAGCCACCGTATCCGAACTGGACAGCCGTGGGCGTTACCTGGCTGGCGGGATTTGATTTTGAGATAAAGGTTATCGCCCGGATCCCTGAACATCAGGAATGAACACGTTGCACACAGCTATCAGAAGAACCGGTATCTGTGTGTAAATGTGCAACCGGGGCGGACATAGTGAGTGTTAGCTCAGAGTGACGCCACCTTACAAAGGGCGGTTAGCATGTTACCCGCGCATATCGAAACCGGATTTTTGAAAATCTCTGTAGACTTCCGGATTGTTGAATGCCGGGAATTTGGCTTTATGGGCTGCTGATTTTATCGCTTCACAATAGGCTTTATTGCCGTTGCTGGTGGATATGTTTAAAGGCGTGCCATCCTGAGCAAATTCAATATGCAGCCTGCATTTTTTCCCTTTCCAGTTTTGCGGCTCATCCAGTTTGGCATTTATTGCCGCCCTGATTGCCCGCGCTTGCGCGCCCCACTCATCCTGATCGTCCCAGCGTCCTGAGCTGCAACTGCCCGTTGCCGTGGTCTTATGGCATCCAGAAGGATGTAACGGCGCACATCCTGCGACCATGTTCACCACTAATGCCACCATAACAATTTTCTTTATTGTTTCAGACACGCTCACTTCTTGCCTCTCAGTCCATTTAAGCCTCAGAAATAGTGTTCTATTTTTCTGTATTGACTGGACATGTTTCAACTACCAATTTTTCACACAACCCAATGCTTCCAATGAACCTTTTTAAGGCGCAAGGATAATAACCTGCGATTTCGTCGTTCATCATGCACGCTAAATAACTACCAAAGCGCTCACCTCCCCAGTGCCTCAAGAATTGCATCCTCCATTTTCTCGGGCGTCGTCATCGGTGCAAAACGCTTGAGGGGTATCCCATCGCGTCCGATCAGGAACTTCGTGAAATTCCATTTGATCCGTCCTCCGAGCACGCCAGGCAATTCGTTTTTCAGATAACGAAACACCGGGTGCGCTGCGCCACCGTTTACCTCTACTTTCTCGAACATGGGGAAACTTACGCCGTAGTTAATGTAACAAGTCTTCGAGATTTCATCGGCGCCGCCGGGCTCCTGCTTACCAAACTGGTTACAGGGAAAGCCAAGCACCACTAACCCTTGACCGGCGTATTTCGTGTAGAGCGCTTCAAGGCCCGCGTATTGCGGCGTGAAGCCACACTGGCTGGCAGTATTCACGACCAAAACCACCTTACCCGCATAGTCGTCCATTGAGATAAGATGGCCATCCAGGCTGGTGGCGGTAAGTTGATGAAAATTGGTCATAATGGCATCCTTAAAAGAGAAACGGTTCGGCGTGAAATCTGGTTAACCCTCAGGTTGAATCACTCCTGATGATGGTCCCTCAGGAATACGGTTAACACATCCTTAGGAGGGGTTATTCCCGTTTCTGAAAGCATCCAGCCCACCGCGCCGCGATGATATGTACCGTGAAAAAGGACATGATTGAGCATATCTTCTGCCTTCATTTCACCATACCCACCATCGACGAAACGAAATTTAACGATTTCAGAAAGATCAGGCGTGTTCATTGTACCGACGTGTTGAATATACCATTCAGTGCATTCGAACATCTTTGTCAGAAGCTCGTCTGCAGTCGGGGTTTCTGGCGTATTTAACGCGGTGTATTGGTGCTTTTGGCCAGTAATGTTGGCTCTGAAAATCATATCAACGACATAAACATGGTTCATAAGCCTGAGCATCAGATGATGCTTATCAGCATTCGCTAACGTATCTACCTTCTTTATCGCTTGTAATGTTTCTGCATCTGCCCAGCGCTTGAACTTTAATAGCGTGACTATCGTGTTTGTGTTCATTTTCCCCCTCCGAATCAACAAAAAATTATCATATCAGCAACATTGCCAGGCCGGTACCCGGTCAGGCCCGACACCCTGTTTGCGCTCGGCTCGCTCAGCAAAGGGATTACGGCAGAAGTGGTGGCTTGTCTGGTACATGAGGGGCAACTGAACTGGAACGATACCCTGGCGACATTGCTACAGTCGGGAACGCCGCTTAGCGCGGATGCTCAAAAAATTACGCTATTCGAACTGGTCACCCACACCTCCGGCCTGCCGCGCCAGAATATGGATGTTCCGATGCCCGGAAATTCATTCGCTACTTAAGCACGGGTGATAATTTCTATGGTGAGCTGGATAGCGATAACGCCCTGCGTTATCTCGCCAACTGGCGAGCGCCGAGAGATAAAACGCGCAATATTCCAATACCGGCTACGCCCTGATCGGCTATATCCTGAAACACAAGACTGGGGAAGATATTCAGCGTTTAGCCTCGCGCTATATCTTCCGTCCGTTACACATGGCGAACAGTAGCTTTATTCCGCAGCAGTTAAAGGGGTACCCACTGCGTGCGCTCGGCCACGCGGGGGATCAGCCGAAATTTATCCCGCGTGGGCAACTCACCCCAGACTGGCATTTTTCCAATAACATGGTGGCGGCAGCAAGTTTATACAGCAACGCTGAAGATCTGGCGATGTATGCCCGCTATCACGTCTCAACGACTCACAATCGCCTGCTGGACAGCGTCTTTGCCGACGTCAGCAATGCCGACATTCAACGCCCGGACGGGGTACAGGGCATTGCCTGGACCACCGACTTTATCGGCCAGGAAAAAATCACTTATCAGGTAGGCTATATCGGCGGTTACTCCAGCTTTATCGGTTACGATAAAGAAAAAGGCAATGCGGTGGTGCTGCAAAATACCTTTAACTGGAGCAATTATATTGGTATCGCGCTACTGATGGATATGGCGAAACAAGACAGCCTTAATTCTGGCGGATAAAGTGAACAAGGCACGGGCATAACGCCCGTGCGATAGTGTCTCAAATCATCTAACCCGTCATTTTCTCGAATTAGAGGTATTCCATTGTTATGGACAACAATATCGTTAAAGGTTCCCATCCCACCGTAGAGTTTTTTCAATGAGCAAAGGCATTATTCACAATCAACATCGAGCTCGATGGCCAGTTTTTCAAATGCTTTTGCCCATGAATCCGCCTCATTCGAGGATAGTATTTTAATGATATCGGTAACTGTTTTCTTTATTTCATATTTCATTTCAAACCACCACTTCCAGGTATCTTAACGCCAGGTATTTTCCACGGTGTAGGTCTTACAACTTGCTCAGAGCCACCGGGAAAAAGGTCTGTTTGATAGCCTACTTCTCCAACATATACTTTCGTACCTGCGGGTAGTTGGATCTCGTGATAGCTAGTGAGAAATGTCTTCAAGGTAGATGTCGTCCAGTGACACTGCCTGGCTGTGATGAAGCATGCTACCCCTTTTGCGCTGCCGTTATGCGTCCCAATATTGCGCATTCCTGACAACAGGCAAAGACCCCTAATGCCCTGTGGTTGATTGACCATTCCCCTGATGCTGCCTCCGCCAGCGCCTGGGTTCTGTCTTACCGGGGACTGACCAGAAAAGGTCCGTTGTGAGCGAAGTGCGGAAACTGGCTCTTGTACAGACTGCCAGTACAATGGTAGACAAATTCAGCCCTCACGACGGTGAGTGTTGTAAGGCCTCTACTGACGCCCCAATATGGCTTTACCGCCGTCTCCGACTGATGAACATGTCAATGTCATCGAAGATATCGGCGCGAGCCAGCTCCCGGGGTTTGTAGACCCGTTTTTCTGATTCATTGCTTTTTGAGCGAACTGAAGTAAGGCCGTAGAAATAAAACAGTACCGCTGGCAGATGGGGCATTTTCTCGCTTTAGCGGAGGTCATCACTCTGCTTAGATTCAGCTTATGACGTCAGCCGATAGTGTGACTGTACCAGACCCGAAGGGAAGCTACGGCTGGATAATAGCGTCAAATCGATATCATGGGGCAGTACTCCGAACAGCGGTTTTCCCGAACCGAGCAGGACAGGAACAGTAGTGATAACGATATCGGCGACCAGACCTTCGCGAAGGAACGACTGTATTAACTGCCCACCATCGATATAGGCCCGATGCACGTTCTTCTCCATTAGGTCAGTAAGAGCCTCCCTTGGCGTGCCGCATGAAAACTGCACTTTACCCTTCAGCGCCTCGGGCACAGGGGTACCGGTTAGCTGCCGGGAAAGCACCAGCACGGGTCGATCATAAGGCCATTCGTCAAAAGTCAGCACCTTCTCATAGCTGCCTCGCCCCATAATGATCCATTCTTTGTCCGCGATGAATGCGGCATAGCCATGATCTTCTGTCGGGTCATCGCGCTTCAACAGCCAGTCGATATCACCATCCTGTCGAGCGATATAACCATCAAGACTGACTGCTATGAAAACATGTGTGGTGACCATCACGTGCTCCGTATTCAGGTTGCATATATCTCGTTGAGTTTAGCAATGTTAGCGATATTGATATGCTGCGATAAGGTCACATCATAATGTTAGCAACATCTGCTCCAGGCACGCAGCGAGCAAGTCACCTTAGCTGAAGGTCCGCTAGCGGACATTCCAGTTGTATCACGTCCGGGCTTTACGTTGCGACCAGGACGGAGCGGGAATATAGGGCAAGTTCACAGCTGCGATATCGCATCCTGGGTGCCACCGTGCGCGGCGATAAACATGGCGACGGCCGACCGACAATATGATTCGATTTCGTTGTCGTCCTCTGCTCTGGCCTCATCGAAGCGCGCGATAATCAGAAGGTCAGAGCCTTTGAAAAGCGCGGCAAACAAGCGAGCGGATTGAAGAGGATCGGGAACGTTCAGAAGCGCTTTCTGGTGCAATTGACGTAAAAGAGCTTCGATTTGGGCGATGACATGAGCGGGGCCAGCTTCATAATGCAGCTTGCTTAACGACTTTTGATTCGTCTTGTCAGCCATGACCATGGCTTCGACGCTACTCACGTCGGGCCTCAACAACGTGCGCAGCAGTAATAATCCCACCGCCATCAGTTGATCTTCAACCGAACCGTCAACGCCTTCAAGAAGGGACTCTGGTGCAAACAACTGATGACAACCAGCCACAATGGCCGCACTGAAGAGTGCCTCCTTGTTCTCGAAGTGCCGATAGATGCTGAGTTTGGATATCTTCGCTCGCTGGGCGACTTTGTCCAGGGTCGTCGCCTGAAATCCCAATTCTACGAATAGCTCGGAGGCGGCCTTGACGATTGTCTGGCCAAGCGCCTCGTTGACAGGCCGGCCCCGCCGGGTCGGGTTGTTTTTATTGGTCACTATAAATACAGTCCTTGACAGTATCGTAATTATTTAATTACGATACCATGCAGTTTCATAAATGTGCAAGGTGCGCCAGAGCTAGCACATCTCCTTACATCCTCAACACGGAACTCATCACCATGAATGACGTCATCATCATCGGAGGCAGCTTTGCCGGTCTTGCCGCCGCCCTGCAGCTTGGCCGTGCCCGTCGCAAGGTTACGGTCCTCGACACTGGCCGGCAACGTAATCGCTTTGCTGGCCGTTCACATGGTGTGCTCGGCCACGATCACAAACCGCCACAGGACATCCTGGCCGAGGCGCGGCAGCAACTGGCACGCTACCCAACGATCAAGCTCGTCAACGCGCGGGCCGAAAGTGTATCTGGCACCATCGACGATTTCTGCGTCGTCACGGACGATAACGAAAGCCTGCGGGCGCGCCGCTTAATTCTGAGCTATGGCGTCGCTGACCAGATGCCTGATATTCCCGGCTTTGCCGAAAGCTGGGGTACATCCATCATACCATGCCCCTATTGCGACGGCTTTGAAGTCGCCGACCAGCACTGGGGCCTCATCTGGTCTGGCGTACAGTCGCACAATCAGGTTAGGCTCTTCCACGACTGGACAAACAGATTAACTGTCTTTGGCAACGGTCACGACATCAGTCTCGACATACGGGCCGATCTGGCCATCCGCCAGGTACCTCTCATTGATGGCAGGATCACTGAAATCGAACCTCACGGAAGCCATAGTGCCACCATCAGGATCGAATCCGGCCCCGATGTTTCAGTCGATATTCTGTTCGCGCATCCGCGGACCAGGCCGTCCGCAAGCCTTCATGATGCACTGGGCCTCGCCACGGTCAATACGCCAACCGGCATAGCCCTCAAGACCGACGAGCGCCGCGAAACCAGCATGCCTGGCATCTACGCCACCGGTGACCTTGCCAACCCCGGTATCCCCTCGGTCACTACGGCAGCATGGCAAGGCACGATGGCGGGTATCTTCGCTCAGCAGTCGATGCTCAGTTGAGCGCAGGCAGCATCGTTCATCCAGTTCAATTTACTGTAGACAGGAGTGCCGCCATGGCCGCGATAAAACCATTTAAACCTCTGGACGAGAAATTTCCGTTTGACCGCCAACTAGGCGTCGCGGTCGCACCTCTCGTGCTAATCAACCTCTTCGCGGTCTTGGATCCCGCCGACGAAGCAGGCTTCCTGGACGCTTTCAAGGCAGCTGCCGAGGTCATAACGAAGCAACCAGGCTTCATTTCCATGCAATTACATCGGGCGATCGGCGATAGTCCGACTTACCTGAACTATGTAGTGTGGGAATCCACCGAGGCGGTTCGCGCGGCCTTCACTGATCCCGAGTTCCTCGCGAAACTTCCAGCATATCCTTCATCCGTCGTAGCCAGCCCTCATCTGTTCCAGAAGGTCGCCGTCCCCGGCTTCTGCACAGCCTGACTCCGGAAATATAGCAAAGCGCGCCCCCTAACTGAGCCGTAAGGTCCGCTGTGAGCGATTAACAGACATTGCTAACTGCATTCTGTATGGATCAACTGGGAGCAGATCACCATATCGAAAGTGAGCTATGAGAGAATGCAAACCTGAAGATAGTGACTTATTTAATGAAATTGATTAGATTTAAATTATCGAGGGAGAACTTAAGATGGATGAGTTTATGATTCAAAAAGATGAATTTATGAGAGCTAGTTTACTCTCTTATAAGAACTGTAAGTTATTTCAATCTAGGAATGATGTGTTCGGAATATCTGAATTCATAATTTATTCCGATAGTAGATTCACAGATGAAGTTAAAGGGGAATTGGTTTATTCCTTCCTAAACATGATTCCTATGGACGATGTTGGTGTTAAACCAACCTTAACGGTGAGAGTCTTGTCTGCTTTAGACCCAGCAAAGTTGTCTTTTATGGATAAAAAGCCACATACTGATGACTTTCATGGCGGTTGGTTAAATGATGAAATTGCAGCTTTGGTTAGCTTGAAATTAGGCGTAAGAGCACACGCAGGTTCAAATGTCAGAGAATATGCTCGCCATACACCTGACTATGGTAGACCAAGAGCAGAGCAAAACCCTCCACCACCTTTAATGTCAAAAGGATCATTTGTAGTTCCTTCAGCAAAAAAACATATTGAAATTTCGCAGTTGAAATTATTAAATGATATTTACAAACTTTCAGAAAGGGATTTTAACTCACTAATTAAATCAGCTCGAAACTTCCAAGATAGTCTTTGGATTTGCGAATCCTCACCAAATCTAGCTTGGTTATTAATGGTTTCAGCGTTAGAAGTGGCTGCTGGAAATTGGGACTCTAACAAGGGAGATAAGGTTGATAGATTCAAAGCATCTAAACCAGAGTTGTTTGATAGACTATTGGACCATAATGTTGACGGGCTGATTGAAGATATCGCTACACAATTCGAAGGGACATTTGGAGCGACTAAGAAATTTTGTGACTTTTGCGTCAATTTCCTTCCTGATGCCCCTCCAATAAGACCGGATAGCGGAAAAATAGAATGGGATGAGCAAATTTTATTGAAAATATTTAAATCTATATATGGATTACGCTCTTTAGCTCTTCATGCTGGAAAACCTTTCCCCCAACCTATGTGTTCTCCACCGGACAACTATTTTGGATTAGCTGAGCAAGCAGTATGCCCACCTACCTCCGATTTTACTCCATTGAAATCAACCTTGGGTGCCTCATGGTCTCATAAAGAAGCCCCTGTAAATCTCAATGTATTTTTCCATATGACTCATTCGATTCTAAATAAATGGTGGGAGAGTCTTTACTTAAAGGAATGATTTTCGGTTTTGGTTCAAAACCCTTGAGAAAAGTGGTTCATTTTTAACCCGTTACTGACACAATTTTTGAATGGAGTGAACCATTGGTGAGTGGCCGGCATAACTGTGATCGCTAAAAAGCATTGCCAGTGCTTTGCTTCGCCATCAAATGCTTCCAGCGACCAGAGGGGATGTGAGGGCACTCCAGCTAAAGCTGAACGAGTGCCCTAAAAGACATGGGTATCCCGCAATCAGTGCGCATGTTCATTCGCCAAGAATGTCCGCACCTAGCACGCAGCGGACATTGCTGACTGAGCTGAAGGTCCGCTGTGAGCGATAAGCGGACATTATATCTGGCATCTATACGCTCCCTGCCTCTGGCGTTCCCTGATGGAATACCAATTTCCATTGCCCGTTCGCAGAAAATTCCCAGTATGAAGAACGTAGGGTTGCACGACTGCCATCTGGATTAACAGTTCTGTAGTGCAATATTGCATAATTATTTCCAACGCTGATAAGCCGGTAATCACGACCAAGAATAGCCGGAACATTATCTTCACTTAAAAGCGCTTCAATAGTCTGAGTACGATCAACGACTACACCTGAGCGTGTTATTTCGCTAAATCTTTCGTGGAGTATTTGTTCAAGCCATACCCGATCTTTCCGCCTGCTGCTAAGAAGAGAGCATTCAAGTCTTTTTAGCGTCTCCAGGAGCATAGTGTTTGTCCTCATCACAATCGAACATTAACTCTTAGGGCAATAATTGCTGGAATGCAACGTCCGCGCCGGCCGAAGACTGTGAGGCCCCCCTTCTTCAAATCGGGATGCCTGTTTTAAGATCGAGCTTAAAAGGTTCCCAACCTCCTGGCGGGTCCCACTCTCCCAGGCCCAGCACCGTCTCATTCTCTATCGATGTAATGATCACGCCATCAATGGCGCACTGCCTAGATTTCCAGAGAATGCCCGCAGCAATATCCATCAGAAAAACGTGGCTGTAAGTAGTGACCAGAACCCGATTATGTAGCCTGTCAGAATTGATGTCAGGAACTGAATAAATATGGCCAACGTAATCACCTAGTGGATGGCTTCTGAACGAGTGTGAGGTCACCTCAACAACATGAAAGTGGTCGCCACAAATGATTGCCACCTGGGATTCATTCAGTAGGAAATCACAAAAGGCGCTGGAAATCAGCCAGCCATCCTCATCGGCACGTATATATAACTGTAAAATTACAAAGGGCTCACCGCCCTTACTGATTAACAGTCGTCGATCCTTTTCTCCATTAGCGCCAAAAGGATTGACGTCGATGATCGAAACACCTTCCCTTTCATCACCGGGCTTAGGCTGTTCAAGCCGGATTCGAATCCCCCAGATATGAGATATCTGAAGTGGTCTTTTTTGGCCTATGATACGGTCTTTATTCCACGGTGACGTGTTCATACTCAAATCTCCTGCAATGTGGGAGATTTGAGTATGGTTGTCCTTTATGAGCGAAGAGCGGACCTTATAACTACGAGCATATGGACATACAGGTTATGCCGTCCACTTTAAAGAAGGACGCACTTATGAGAATTAGGATAAGAATACTCAGTGCCGTTTTTATGATTCTACTCGTTGTCGCTTTCTGATTATCGTTACCTTAGTTAGAAATACAGATAATTCCGCCCAGTGATGAATGGTAAAAAAAGGATAATTTATAAAACCTGACCATCTTCCCCTGCTTTTATACACCCTTCGAAGTCTACAAACTTAATAAACAAAATATTTTTCAGCGCTTCATCTCGAAACGTTTCCGGTACATTTTTTGCCGTAACGTAGTGTTCTACGAAATGGACATCATAAGGGATAATTTTAATGGTATCGTTTCTATGTTTTTTACCGCAATTAACCCAAAACAGTTCAGGGAATATTGTTGCAGCCCATAAATCACCTTTTACATTGAAATAATCATTATTGAAATAGTGGTCTATTTTTTTTAGTTGCCTATCATCGTTAAACTTACGAATTTTAAAAGTAATCTTCCTTGTTTCTCTAACCCCTGTCTCTTGAACAAGGGAATCCATCTGTTTGTGAGATTGCACTGTTGGCCTGACTAAAAATGGTAGCAATGTTGCCACCCCAAGATTTGACGTCAAGCCTTTTGAACCTACGGTGATATAGGTTCCTGGAACGTTATAATATAAATCAATATTATTTATTGTATAGGAGGTAAAACCTTTTGGCCTTGAAAATTCAATGAAACCGTAATATTCATTTTTGGAGTATCCTGGTATATCAGAACCATCTAGTTCATACTTTTTTGGTGAAGAACCACAGGACACAATAAACAATGCACAACCCAATATTTTAATATATTTAATAAATTCCATTTCGCACCCTGCTAAATAACATAACAATCTACGTTACTGACACTATAGTAATATCAAACCAAAAGTGATACAAGTAGAATGCAACTTCCAAGAACTACTGGCATAACACACTGTTGAGTAACTTCCGCGCTGCTTTGGACACACAGGTGATTCTGCCCAGTTCTGCTAGTTACGCGAGATCTGGGCTGGTAAGATTGCTTTAATCGTTGAGTAATGGAACTATTAAAAGGCGGGTTTGTGCCAAAAGTTCAAAAAGAGATCATCGAACCAAAGATAGAGGCGCACCACACTGTCGAATGTCTGCAATTGGCACAAAGCGGACAAGATGACTAGGCTGAAGGTTTGTTGTGAGCGAGGAGCGTACAATCCACATCTTATGCCGGTCAACCTGAAGGGAATCCCACTTGTTGCAGGTGATTTCCGAGCACTCGGAATCTGGCCGACCGAAAAATGCATCATCAAAGCATTTTTGAAGTGTTATCTAACCAGGCGGGGAGATTTTCTCTGTACCAGTTGAGATACAATTGAAAATCATTTTTCTGCCGTTCATGAAGCAATACAATTACCTCCGTAACAATCCATGCTTTAGCAATCGCAATTTCTTTAGCTAAATCATTAGGATTATAATTATGTGATAACCAGGTATAGCGCTCAGCAAACTCAATAAACTTTTGTTTAGAGCCCATTCCCTTTATAAGTGGGGCAAGATCAATCGCTGGGCTACCAATGCTGAATCTTTCCCAGTCAAAAAGAACGAAATCGCCGCCATCCCTTTTTCCCCAATTACCCGCATTACTGTCGCCGGAAATTAAACACTGACCACTAAACAGAACATCACTTGCCTGTTGAAAGTACCGTAACTGTTTTGCTGCTCTGTCCGATAATGCCAAAAGTAGGAGCGATTTTTCGAGGGCTGCTTCTGACCAGGTGTGATTGTGATAAATCCATGAAGGGTCAGGTCGGTAGCCATGTAAGCGGGACAAAACTGATAACACTTCATCTCCTCCAACTTCGTCCTGATCAACCTGGTGTGGGATATATTCCAGTCTTAACCGGTGTGTAATTGGATCGGCAAACAACATTCTTGGCGTGGAAATATCAGCTCGAGTGAGATGCTTGGCTGCGTGTTGATAAAAACTAAATTCGACATCACCCACAGGCAATTTTTCGATTACCTTATGACCAGTTTCATCCACCAGAAGCGTCACTTTGGCAGTGCCCATGCAGGATAAATTATCAACAGACATACATCTTGCCTTTAACATTGGTCGGTTGGTTAATTAAGTGGAGTTTGAGTTTAGCGCAACCTACGAGTCAAGCAGCCAGATCACATCTCTAAAGTAATCAAATTACGAGGTGTTGAATGTCCGCTCCTGGCACAAAGCGGACCTCCCCCCTACACCGCCGACTTCGGCCTTAAATTCTCATCAAACGTCAGTCGCTTCCGGTCAGGCTCAACCTCGCGCAGCGGCTCGACCTGGTGCATCGTCAGCTTGCAGCGCTCTACCAGCACCTGATACTCCCGCGTGCCCTGCTGCTTCCAGGCCAGTTCCTGCTCACTCAGCTCGCGGATCGCTTTGGCCGGACTGCCGATAATCAAATGGTTAGCGGGCATCTCCGCTTTCGCCTTCACGAACGCCGCCGCTCCGACGATGCTGTTTTCACCGATGACCGCCCCATCCATTACCACCGCGTTCATGCCCACCAGCGCGTTACGGCGGATCACGCACCCGTGGAGAATGGCACTGTGGCCGATATGCCCGTCCTCCTCCACCACCGTGTCCTGCTCCGGGAAGCCGTGCATGACGCAGTTATCCTGAATGTTGGCGCCATCTTTCACCACAATGCGGCCAAAATCACCGCGCAGGCTGGCGTTAGGGCCGACATAAACGCCTTTACCCAGAATCACGTCCCCAATCAGCACCGCCGTTGGGTGGACGTAGCTCTCGTCAGGCACCACCGGCGTCAGACCGTCAATTTGATAAACAGGCATCTTCACTCCTTATGCGCTTGAAAGACCACCAAAGCGTTGATAGTAGAGCGTGCCGGGCACAGGCAGTTCGCCGACGGAGGTTTCCCCCTTTTCGCTGACAAACGCCAGCGCCCCCGGTGCGACACGCTGATAGATATTGATGCAGAGCTGTCGGGCACTTTGTCCCGCCCAGTGCGCAGGCAGTAACTCCTCCGGCAACAGCGGGTCTTTCAGCACCACACGACGATAAAAGTGAATCAGCAGCAGCTGGATCTGGAAGCACCGTTCCGGCGTAAGCTCCTCCGGCGCGGCCTCTTTTAACAGCGGCAGAAGCGGCCGGAACGAAGTAATAAACGACTCATACATCGCGTTTTGCTCGGTTAGCTGCCAGCACTCTTCTACCCGTGAACGCAGCGCCGCGCGGGAGAGCGCCAGCGGCGAGTGGGCCTCAAAGAAAATGACGTTCTCCGCCACGCCAGCATCGTGAAGCAGAGATTGTACATCCGCCAGATGCTGCGACGGCGAGGCCATCAGGCTCGGCGCCAGCGTGCCAAACCCCTGCCAAATCAGCTGCTTTTTGACGTCGGCAAGGGTGGTTTTGTCCAGCCCTTCGGAGAGCAGTAACAGCCATTTTCCGTCCCAGGCGGGCAGTTCGGCGCGGTAAATCTTATTCTCCGCGCGACGGGTCAGGCGCAGCCCTTTATCGCTCAGGCGGTAAAAGCTGCGACGCCCGATGCGCGAGACGTCCAGCCAGCCCTCTTTGTTGAGGCGAAACAGCGCGGTGCGCACGAAGCGCTCGCCAAACCCCATGCCTTCCAGTAAGGCGGCGAGGCTGCCAAGCCAAATCTCGCCGCCGCGATGTGAAAGCGCGTCACCGTATAATGAGGAGATAAGCGACGTTCCGCTAACGGGAACCGAGCTAACCGCGTGCTGGATAAAGGCATCGAGTTTATTCATGTGATTCATTCTGTTGTTATTTTTGGTCTGGATGAATCATAGCATATTCCCCTCACCCTAACCCTCTCCCAAGGGTAGAGGGCTGGTTTGTGGGAAACTCAACCGTTGGCCGCGACTTTACGCAGATCAAACACCCGACAGGCTTTGCCCTCTGAACGCGGGATGCTGCCGCAGTTGACTATCATCACATCGGTGGAAATTCCCACCATCGATTTAATGCGATGACGCAGCTGGTGGCACACCTGGCAACGCTGCTCGTGGGTCAGCGTTAAGCTGCTCTCTTTCAGCTCCACCTTCACGGAAAGTGAATCAAGATGTCCGCGACGGTTCACCTCCAGCTGATAGTGGGGTGAGAGATGTTCAAACTTCACAATCTCCTCTTCCAGCTGTGACGGGAAGACGTTGACGCCGCGGATGATCAGCATATCGTCGCTGCGACCGCTGATCCGGTCCATGCGGCGCATGGTACGGGCGGTGCCGGGCAGCAGACGGGTCAGGTCGCGGGTGCGGTAGCGGATCACCGGCAGCGCCTCTTTAGTGAGCGTGGTGAACAGCAGTTCGCCTTGCTCCCCGTCGTTCAGCGGCATGCCGTCGTTCGGGTTGACGATCTCCGGATAGAAATGATCTTCCCAGATGGTCGGACCGTCGGCGGTTTCAATGCACTCCATCGCCACGCCCGGCCCCATCACTTCAGAGAGGCCGTAAATGTCCAGCGCCGTAATTCCCAGGCGTTTTTCGATTTCACGGCGCATGGCCTGTGTCCACGGCTCGGCGCCGAATACCCCCACGCGCAGGGAACAGGTGCTGGCATCGCCGCCCATCTGACGTTCCAGCTCCTCAATCAGGTTGAGGCAGTAGGATGGCGTCACCATGATCATGTCCGGCTGGAAATCACGGATCAGCTGCGCCTGTTTCTCCGTCTGGCCGCCGGACATCGGGATCACCGTCGCCCCTAAGCGCTCGGCACCGTAATGTGCGCCCAGCCCGCCGGTAAACAGACCATAGCCATACGCCACGTGAATTTTGTCCTTCGCACTACCGCCCGCGGCGCGCAGGGAGCGGGCCACCAGGTTGGCCCAGTTGTCAATGTCGCCCTGCGTGTAGCCGACAACGGTCGGTTTACCGGTGGTACCGGACGATGCGTGAATGCGCACCACCTGCTCCATCGGCACGGCAAACGTATCAAACGGATAGTTATCCCGCAGATCCTGCTTGGTGGTGCACGGGAATTTGCGGATATCCGCCAGCTCGTTGAAATCGTCAGGGTGAACGCCCGCGGCGTCAAACTTGCGTTTGTACATCGGCACGTTGTTGTAGGCGTGATGCAGCGTCCATTTCAGACGCTCAGTCTGCAGCGCCTGTAACTCGTCAAGGGAGGCTGTTTCAATCGGATCAAGCTTTGTTGTATTTGTCATTGTAGGGTGCTCACAGTGAAATTTGATCAAACACGCTCAAGGATCATGGCAATGCCCTGACCCACACCGATGCACATCGTACAGAGCGCGTAGCGCCCGTTGCGTCGATGCAATTCATTACTCGCGGCCAGCGCCAGTCTGGCCCCGCTCATTCCCAGCGGATGGCCCAGCGCAATCGCGCCGCCGTTCGGGTTAACGTGCGCGACATCATCCGGCAAACCCAGCTGACGCAGGACACCCAGCGCCTGCGCGGCGAAGGCTTCGTTGAGTTCGATGACGTCCATATCGTTGATGCTGAGACCGGCACGCTCCAGCACCCGGCGGGTGGCAGGCACCGGTCCGAGCCCCATTAAACGTGGCTCCACGCCTGCCGTTGCCATCGCCACGATCCGCGTGCGGGGGATTAATCCCTGCGCCAGCGCCATTTTCTCGCTGGCGATGATTAACGCCGCCGCGCCGTCGTTGACGCCGGACGCATTCCCCGCCGTCACCACACCGTGCTTACGGAACGGCGTTTTCAGCCCGGAAAGCTGTTCGAGCGTGGTCTCTGCGCGCGGATGTTCATCCACGCTGAATTCGGTGACCGTCCCTTTTTTACCCGGTACCCGTACCGGCACGATTTCCTGCGCCAGAATGCCGTTCTGTTGCGCCAGAGCGGTTCGTTGCTGGCTGCGCAGCGCGAACGCGTCCTGATCGGCACGGCTAATATTTAACAATTCAGCTACATTCTCTGCCGTTTCAGGCATACTGTCAGTTCCGAATTGCTGATGCATGAGCGGATTCACAAATCGCCAGCCGATGGTGGTATCAAAGATCTCCGCCTGGCGCTGAAACGCGGCGGTGGCTTTCCCCATCACAAACGGTGCGCGGGACATGGACTCGACGCCACCCGCCATCAGCAGGTCGCCATCACCTGCTTTAATAGCGCGAGCAGCGAAGCCTATTGCGTCCAGACCCGAGCCGCACAGGCGGTTAATGGTGGTTCCGGATACCGTCTGCGGCAATCCGGCCAGCAGCGCCGACATTCGCGCCACGTTGCGGTTATCTTCCCCCGCCTGGTTGGCGCACCCGAAAATCACATCATCAATTCGTTCCAGGTCGAGCTGCGGGTAGCGGTCCAGCAGCGCACGCAGCGGTACAGCACCGAGATCGTCCGTTCGCACGGCAGAAAGCGCGCCGCCGTAGCGCCCCACTGGCGTTCGAACGCCATCACAAATAAATGCGTCACGCATCAGGCCTCTCCTGTGACAGTGCCGCCGATGCGGTGTGATTTTCCGCGGAACAGGGCGACGGTTTTCTGTTGCTGGTTCTGAATTTCAATGTCGTACACGCCGGTCAGTTTGCCCTGATGCATCACCCGCGCGGTGGCGGTGAGCTTATCTCCGGCAAAGCCCGGACGCAGAAAATCGATCGAGCAGCCGGAGGCCACCGCCGCCAGCCCCTGGCTGTTGCAGGCGTAGGCAAAGGCGGTGTCTGCCAGCGAAAAAAGTTGGCCGCCGTGACAGGTTTTGTGGCCGTTGAGCATCTGCGGGGTGATGGTCATCGTCACCACCGCGTAGCCCTCGTCCATATCGACAATGTCCATCCCCATCGCCTGCGCGCAGGCGTCCTTTTCGTACATCGTGCGGGCGTTATGCCAGGCGTTATGACTCATAGCTACTCTCCAGAAGCGCCCGCTGGCGCAGCAGTGAACAGGGGCGATAACGTTCTTCGCCGTAATGTCGTTGCAGGTTCTCCAGCAGGGTCAGCAGGCGCTGCCAGCCCAGACGCTCGCCCCACGCGATCGGGCCGCTCGGGTAGTTCACGCCCAGACGCATGGCGGTGTCGATGTCCTTCTCGCTGGCGACCCCCTTTTGCAGGGCATCCAGCGCTTCGTTAGCAATCATTGCCAGCGTGCGCCAGACCAGCAGGCCGGGATAATCGGCAATTTGCACCACCCGGTGACCCTGCTGTTGCAGGTAGCGGATGGCTTTTTGCGTCGCGGTGTGCGGGTTGCTGGCGGCCGCCGCAATCACCGCCACGTCACGCTCAATACGGTCTACCACCACTACCGGGCCGTTGAAGCGCAGCGCCAGTGCCTGAGCGGTTTCCCCCTGCGTTTCAACCAGATACACATCATCAATTTCTGTGACACCGTCACGTCTTTTTTCCACGCGCATCGGGCTGTAGCTGTCATTTACGGTCTCAACCCACTGCACGACGGGTTTCTCCCCCTGCCAGTCGTAAACCCCTTTTCCGCTCTTTTTACCCAGCCTTCCGGCCAGCACCAGCTCCTGCTGCACCAGCGAAGGCAGGAAACGACGCTCCTGCCAGAAGGCGTTAAACACCGAGCAGGTCACCGCAAAGTTGACGTCCTGACCAATCAGGTCGGTCAGCTCCAGCGGCCCCATCGGAAAACCGCCGCCCTCGCGCAGCGCAGCGTCAATCACCTCCGGTGGAGCGACCTGCTCTTCCAGCGCACGCCAGGCTTCGGAATAAAACGGGCGCGCGACGCGGTTGACGATGAACCCAGGCGTTGACTGGCAGCGAACGGGTTGTTTACCCCAGTTCAGCGCCAGTTCACACAGCGCGTCTGCCACTTCCGCAGAGGTCGCCAGCCCGCTGACCACCTCCACCAGCTTCATCACCGGCGCGGGGTTAAAGAAGTGCAGCCCCGCCACGCGCTCCGGATGATTCACGTCTGCCGCAATCGCCGTGACGGAAATGGACGATGTGTTGCTGGTCAGCAGCGTCTGGGGCGGACAGATCTCCGCCAGCTGCGCAAACAACGCCTTTTTCACCTCCAGCCGTTCGGAGGCCGCTTCAATCACCAGCTCGGCCGCGGAAAGCGCGGTGATATCCGTCACCGGAAGCAGCCGGGCCAGGATCTGGGCGCTGGCATCGGCGGAGAGCTTTCCGCGCGTTACCCGGGAGGCCAGACGCTGGCGAATCCCGTCGATGGCGCGTGAAATCGCATCGCCGGCGATGTCGTAAAGCAGAACCTGATGGCCGTGGCTGGCGGCAACTTCGGCAATGCCCGCGCCCATCGTGCCGCTGCCAATCACGGCGACCGTGCGTATGTTCAGCATCTTATTTCCCCGTAAAGTTCGGCGTGCGCTTCGCCAGGAAAGCGCTGACGCCTTCGCGGTAGTCGTCGCTGCGACCGGCCAGACGTTGATAGTCGCGCTCCAGGTCAAGCTGGGCATCCAGGGTGTTGGTTTCCGCGGCGTTAATGGCCTGCTTGATCAGCCCCAGCCCAAAGGTTGGCTGAGACGCAAAGTGCAGCGCCATCTGCTGCGCGGTAGTGGAGAGCTGGTCGTCATCCACCACCTGCCAGATCATTCCCCACGCCTGCGCCTGTTCGGCGCTGAGTTTATCGCCGAGCAGCGCCAGTCCCATGGCGCGGGCACGTCCGGCCATGCGTGGCAGCAGCCAGGTGCCGCCGCAGTCCGGCACTAAGCCGAGCTTGCTGAAGGCCATCACAAAGTTGGCGGAACGGGCGGCAATCACCATGTCGCAGCCGAGCGCCAGCGTGGCGCCCGCGCCGGCCGCTACGCCGTTGACTGCACAAATGACCGGCTTCGGCAGTTTTGCCAGGCGGCGTACCAGGGGGTTATAGAAGGTTTCAACCGACATCCCCAGGTCCGGTGCCGGGCCGTTGGGGTCGACGTTGCGGTCGTTCAAATCCTGCCCGGCGCAAAAACCGCGCCCTGCGCCGGTGATCAGCAGGCAGCGGATGGTGTCATCGCGCTCGGCCTGTTTCAGGCATTCGGCAAGCTGCTGATGCATCACGTCATTAAAGCTGTTCAGACGCTCCGGACGGTTCAGCGTAATGGTCATTACGCCCTGTTCTACTTGACTGAGAATACATTCCACAATTAGCGTCCTTTAAAGTCGGGGGTGCGTTTTTGCAAGAAAGCGTCAATACCTTCCCGGCGGTCTTCGGTGGCAGAGAGCAGCGTAAAAAGCTGACGCTCCTGCATCAGGCCAGCCTGCAGTGGCACCTCCTGAGACTGACGAAGCGCCTGTTTCGCCGCCTGCAGCGCCAGCGGGGAATGGCGCGCCATCACTGCCGCCTGCTTCAGGGCATACTCCAGCGTCAGGGATGCCGGGAAGACATCGCTGACCAGCCCGGCGCTCAACGCCTGCTGCGCAGTAATGCTCTCTCCGGTCAGCACCATTTTGCTGGCAAGGGATTTACCGACGCTGCGGATCAGTCGCTGGGTACCGCCCGCCCCCGGCATAATGCCGAGGGTGATTTCCGGCAGACCAAATCGTGCGTTATCCCCGGCAATCACCACGTCGCACAGCAGCGCAAGTTCACATCCGGCGCCCAGCGCGAAACCGTTGACGGCGGCGATCAGCGGTTTGTTAAACGCGTTAATGCGCGCCCACAGTTGCGGGCGGATATCGTTCAGGGTGGCGGGCAGGTCTTTCTCTGCCATTTCGTTGAGATCGGCCCCGGCGGCAAAGCAGCGTTCGTTGCCGTAGATCACACAGGCCGAGATGTCGGCATCAACCGCAGCGCTTTCCAGCGCGTCGGCTAATTGCGTCAGCAGGGCGTTATTCAGGGCATTACGCGCCGCCGGACGGTTCAGCGTCAGCTGCAGCACGCGGCCATGACGGGTAACAGTCAGTCCGCTCATGCCATCCCCTTTGCGTCAAAGTCGACGATCACGTCGGCGGTGAGCGGCAGTGACTGACAGCTCAGCACATACCCGGCGGCCAGCTCGTCCGGCTCCAGGCTGTAGTTGGTCGCCATGTCCACCTTCCCGCGCAGCACTTTGCATTTACAGGTCGCGCACACGCCGCCTTTGCAGGCATAAGGCAGGTCCGCCCCCTGACGCAGGGCAGCATCGAGGATGCTTTCGTCGTCTGCCGTCAGGGTAATTTCGCGGTCGCGCCCGTCCTGTCGCACGGTCACTTTCTGTCCTTCCGCCTGCACGCTTACCGTGCGTTTCACGGCGGTCCCCGGCGTATTAAAGCGTTCAAGATGAATGGATTTTTCCGGCATCCCCAGCGCCTTCAGCGCGGCTTCGGCCTCGTCCATCATCGACGACGGGCCGCAGATAAACGCGTCGTCGTACTGACGGAAGTTAATCAGGGTTTTCGCCAGCGCCTGCAGCTTTTCCCCGTCGATGCGGCCATACAGCAGATCGCTGTCCAGCCGCTCCTGGCTGAAGATGGAGACCAGCTGCAGCCGCTGCGGATATTTATCTTTCAGGTCCGCCAGCGCCTGGCGGAACATCATGCTCTGGCTGCTGCGGTTGCCGTAAATCAGAGTGAAATGGCTGTTCGGTTCGGTGGCCAGCGTGGCGGAGAGGATAACCAGCATCGGGGTGATGCCGGAGCCTGCGGCTATCGCCAGGTAGTGGCCTTCACGTTCGGCCTGCGGCTGGTAGCCAAATTGCCCCTGTGGAACCATCACCTCCAGGGCCATGCCTGCTTTGATCTCATCCCGGGCATAGCGGGAAAAACGCCCGCCTTCGATGGCTTTGACCGCCACGCTTATCTCACCCGGCGCGGTACTCCGGCAGATCGAGTAACAGCGGCGCAGCTCGTCCCCGCCCAGCTTCGTTTTCAGCGTCAGGTGCTGTCCGGGGCGAAAGCGGTAGGCTTCCTGCAGCGCCTGCGGCACCGCAAACGTGATGGTCACCGCGTCGCGGGTTTCGGGTTCCACTTTTGCCACTGTTAATGAATGAAACGTTGTCATGGCAGCCTCAAATGCATTTGAAATAGTCGAAGGGTTCGCGACAGGTGTTGCAGCGGTAAAGCGCTTTGCAGGCCGTCGAACCAAATTCACTGATTAGCGCGGTGTCGGTGCTGGCGCAGCGCGGGCAGCTCACCTCCAAAGGTGCGTGCGCGTGGCAGCTATGCCCCACGGGCGGGCTGATGCCGTAAGCCCGCAGGCGTGCGCGCGCGTCGGCGGTCATCCAGTCGGTGGTCCAGGCAGGGTCAAGCTGGAGCACAATGTGCACCGGGGTAAAGCCATGCGCGGTCATCACGTCGCGGATCGCCCCCAGCAGGTGTTCCGTTGCCGGGCAGCCCGAATAGGTTGGCGTGAAGCCAATCACCCAGCCTTCCCCCTGTGCCTTCACGCTGCGCACCATGCCTAAATCGGTGATGGTTAATACCGGCACTTCCGGGTCCGGGATCTGGCTTAACAGCGACCAGATCTGCGGGATTTGCGCCGGTGCGATGTCGACGAGACGTTGCATAGCCTTCTCCTTTACCACTGCTGACCGGGATACGCGCGCTGGAGATACTGCATTTCTGCCAGCATCGGCCCCAGATGTTCGGTATGCAGCCCCTTCTTACCCCCGCTGCGGTACGCCACCTCGTCGGGTACACTCAGGCTGGCTTCTTTAAGACCGGCATACACTTCGCTTTCCCACGGCTGGCGCAGGGTGCGCGGGTCCACCGCCACGCCGGAATCCATCAGCGCCAGCTCAACGTCATCGGCGTCAAACAGCTCTGCCGTAAAGCGCCACAGATTATCGATGGCCTGCTGCATTTTTTGTGCGGACGTTTCGGTCCCGTCGCCCAGGCGTACCAGCCAGCCGCGGCTAAAGCGCAGGTGGTAGCGCGCCTCTTTGATCGCTTTGGCGGCGATGGCGGCAAGCTGGCCGTCAGTGCTGCGGGTCAGGCGCTCATACAGCGCCACGTTCCAGGCATCCATCAGGTACTGACGGGCAATCGTGTCGGCGAAATTGCCGTTGGGTTGCTCCACCAGCAGGACATTGCGGAACTGGCGCTCGTCGCGCCCAAACGCCAGGGTATCTTCGTCGCCCTCACCTTCACATTCAGCGGCGTAGGCCAGAAAATTGCGCGCCTGGCCCAGCAGATCAAGACCGATATTGGCCAGCGCGAGATCGATCTCCAGCTCCGGCGCGTGGCCGCACCAGGCACCCAGACGCTGGGAGAGCACCAGACCGCTGTCGCCCAGACGCAGGGCATAGGCTGTGACTGTTTTCATCCTTCGCCTCACATGTGCTCGATGCCATCGGGGATGGTGTAGAACGTCGGATGGCGGTAAACCTTGCTTTCCGCCGGATCGAAAAATTCGCCGCTCTCTTCCGGCTGGGAGGCAATAATTTCGCTCGCCTTCACCACCCAGATAGAACATCCTTCACTGCGACGGGTGTAAGCATCGCGCGCATTTTCCAGCGCCATGCGATCGTCGGCGGCATGCAGGCTGCCCACGTGACGGTGGGACAACCCTTGTTTGCTGCGTACGAACACTTCGTACAGCGGCCAGTAGACATTGCTCATGATTATTTCCTCTTATGCGGCCTGATGGGCGCGTTGTTTTTCTGCGTGGGCCAGGGCGGCTTCCCGCACCCACGCCCCGTCTTCCCAGGCTTTACGTTTCGCGGCCAGCCGTTCGTGGTTGCAGATGCCGCGCCCGTTAATCACCTCTTCAAATTCCTGCCAGTCGATTTCGCCGAAGCGGTAGTGACCGCTCTCTTCATCAAAACGCAGGTCGGGATCCGGTACCGTCATCCCCAGCATCGCCACCTGCGGCACCGTGTTGTCGACAAAACGCTGACGCAGCTCGTCGTTTCCGAAGCGTTTGATTTTCCAGGCCAGGCTGCGGGCGCTGTTTGGCGAGTTATCGTCGTTCGGCCCGAACATCATCAGCGCAGGCCACCAGAAGCGATTGATGGCGTCCTGCAGCATCTGGCGCTGCGCGTCACTTCCCTGGGCCAGCGCCATGCAGGCTTCAAAGCCCTGACGCTGGTGGAAGCTCTCTTCTTTGCAGATTTTCACCATCGCCCGGGCATACGGACCGTAAGAGGTGCGGCACAGCGCCACCTGATTGACGATGGCAGCCCCGTCCACCAGCCAGCCGATGACACCGATGTCGGCCCAGCTCAGGGTGGGATAGTTAAAAATGGAGGAGTACTTCATCTTGCCGTCGAGCATCTTCTGGTAGATGTCTTCCCGTGCGCAGCCCAGCGTTTCTGCCGCGCTGTAGAGGTAGAGTCCGTGTCCGGCTTCATCCTGCACTTTCGCCAGCAGAATCGCTTTTCGGCGCAGCGTGGGTGCGCGGGTGATCCAGTTACCTTCCGGCAGCATGCCGACGATTTCGGAATGCGCATGCTGACCAATCTGGCGGATCAACGTTTTACGGTAGGCGTCAGGCATCCAGTCCTGAGGCTCAATCGCCGTCTCCTGCGCTATGCGCTGCTCAAACCGTTGTTCTTGCGTCACGTCATCACCTTTATGATTCGTTAGTTTGCAAATTAAAGCGAAATTATGAATCACTTTGTTTTTTAAAAGTTACACAAAGGTTAAATATAACCCCAAGAATTGTTTCCTTGTTTTGTGATGGTGCTCGCAAGGCTTTTGCTTTCGCCCTTGCAGAAAGCGCTCTGACGGGCTGCAATTCATCAAGCCAGATCACAGCATTAACAATTCATTAAAATCTCAGCTTGCTTTTTATGATTCATAATTAAACTATTAATGATGAAATTACGTAACACTTGGAGATAAGCGATGCAGCAGTTAGCCAGCTTCTTGTCCGGTACCTGGCAGTCTGGCCGGGGCCGTGAACGAGCCATTCATCACGCCATCAGCGGCGAAGCATTGTGGGAAGTCACCAGCGAAGGGCTGGATATGGCGGCCGCTCGTCGCTATGCGATTGAGCGCGGTGGCGAAGCGCTTCATAAGATGACCTTTATTGAACGTGCAGCCATGCTGAAAGCGGTAGCGAAACACCTGCTTAGCGAAAAAGAGACGTTCTATGCCCTCTCCGCCCAGACCGGGGCGACGAAAGCGGACAGCTGGGTGGATATTGAAGGCGGGATCGGCACCCTCTTTACTTACGCAAGCCTGGGCAGCCGGGAGCTGCCGGATGACACGCTGTGGCCGGAAGATGAGTTGATCCCGCTGTCAAAAGAAGGCGGTTTTGCCGCTCGCCACGTTCTGACCTCGAAATCCGGCGTGGCGGTACATATCAACGCCTTTAACTTCCCCTGCTGGGGGATGCTGGAAAAGCTGGCGCCGACCTGGCTTGCCGGGATGCCCGCCATCATTAAACCGGCCACCGCCACCGCGCAGGTGACACAGGAGATGGTGAAATCTATCGTGGACAGCGGACTGGTGCCGGACGGCGCCATTAGCCTGATTTGCGGCAGCGCGGGAGACCTGCTTGACCATCTCGACAGCCAGGACGTGGTGACTTTTACCGGCTCCGCCAGTACCGGGCAAAGCCTGCGCGTTCACCCGAATATTGTGGCGAACGCGATACCGTTCACCATGGAGGCCGACTCCCTGAACTGCTGCGTGCTGGGTGAAGACGTCACGGCGGAGCAGCCGGAGTTTGCCCTGTTTATCCGGGAAGTCGTTCGCGAGATGACCGCCAAAGCCGGACAAAAATGTACCGCTATCCGCCGTATCATCGTCCCCCAGAATCAGATTGATGCCGTCAGCCAGGCGCTGATTGCCCGGCTGGAAAAAGTGGTGGTGGGTGATCCGGCGCAGGACGGGGTGAAGATGGGCGCTCTGGTGAATGCCGAACAGCGCGCCGACGTGCAGGAGAAAGTGGACCAGTTGGTTACGGCGGGATGCCAGATCCGTCTGGGTGGCAAAGCGGATTTACAGGCCGCGGGCGCGTTCTTCCCACCGACCCTGTTGTTCTGTCCACAGCCGGACGAAACCCCTGCGGTGCACTCAACTGAAGCTTTCGGCCCGGTAGCGACGCTGATGCCGTATCGCCATACAGAGCACGCGATGGCGCTTGCCCGCGCGGGCGGCGGCAGCCTCGCAGGAACGCTGGTTACCGCTGATTTAGCCCTTGCCCGCCAGTTCATTGCCGGTGCGGCACGTGCCCACGGGCGTATTCAGATCCTCAACGAGGAATCATCCAAAGAGTCCACCGGCCACGGCTCCCCGCTGCCGCAGCTGGTGCACGGCGGGCCCGGTCGCGCGGGCGGCGGTGAGGAGCTGGGCGGCCTGCGCGCGGTGAAGCACTACCTGCAGCGCACGGCGATTCAGGGCAGTCCGACCATGCTGGCGGCCATTGGCAAGCAGTGGGTGCGCGGCGCAACCGTGCAGGAAGATCGCGTGCATCCGTTCCGCAAATACTTTGAGGAGCTGCAGCCGGGCGACAGCCTGCTGACGCCGCGTCGCACCCTGACGGAAGCGGATATTGTGAACTTTGCCTGTCTGAGCGGAGATCACTTCTACGCCCATATGGACAAGATTGGTGCGGCAGAGTCGATCTTTGGCGAACGGGTGGTTCACGGTTACTTCCTGATCTCCGCCGCCGCGGGACTGTTCGTCGATGCGGGGGTCGGACCGGTGATTGCCAATTACGGTATGGAAAACCTGCGCTTTATCGAGCCGGTCAAACCGGGCGACACCATTCAGGTGCGCCTCACCTGCAAACGCAAAACGCTGAAGAAGCAGCGCACCGCGGAAGAAAAACCGACGGGCGTGGTGGAGTGGGCGGTTGAGATTTTCAACCAGCACCAGCAGGCCGTAGCGCTCTACTCCATCCTGACGCTGGTGGCGCGCCAGCGGGGTGAATTCTAACACCTTACCTTCACCGCCTTCCCTGCCGGGTGGCGCGATGCTTACCCGGCCTACGACGACCTGCCGGGTGTGACACCGTCCCGCTCTTTTTTTAACCTGGCAAGTGCAACAAATAACCTGGCAGATGCAGGCAAACGCTTTTCTCAGGCGTCTGTCAGGATAAGGCTGACACAACACAATAAACACAACAAGATGAGGTCTACGATGGGAAGCAATTCTTCTTTTTCTGCCCGTAGAACGGCACTGGCCATGGCCGTTGCGCTGTGTTGCGCCTGGCAATCCCCTGTTTTCGCCCACGGCAGCGAGGCGCATATGGTCCCGATGGACAAAACGCTGCAGGACTTCGGCGCAGACGTGCAGTGGGACGATTACGCACAGATGTTCACCATTGCGAAAGACGGCGCCTTTGTGAAGGTCAAACCGGGCGCAAAAACCGCTATCGTCAACGGTAAAACCCTCACGCTTGAGGTGCCGGTGGTGATGAAAGGCAACAAGGCCTTTATCTCAGAGACGTTCATCAACGATGTTTTCCAGTCCGGTCTCGATCAGACCTTCCAGGTTGAAAAAAGTCCTCACCCGTTAAATGCGCTCACGGCAGACGAAATTAAGCAAGCCGTAGAGATTGTTAAAGCCTCTGCAGATTTTAAACCGAATACCCGCTTTACCCAGATCGCCCTTGCGGAGCCAGAGAAAGCCAAAGTGTGGGACTATGTGCTCAACGGCACGGCAGTGGATACCCCTCGCCAGGCGAAGATCGTCATGCTTTACGGAAAGCATGTCATCGAGAGCCTGGTGGATCTGAAGGATAAAAAAATTCTGCGCTGGGAACCGGTCAAAGACGCGCACGGCATGGTGCTGTTGGATGATTTCACCGCGGTTCAGCAGATCATTAACGACAGTACCGAATTTGCTGAGGTGCTTAAAAAGCACGGCATAACCGACCCGAAAAAAGTGATTACCACGCCGCTGACCGTCGGCTATTTCGACGGTAAAGATGGTCTTAAGCAGGAAGACCGTTTGCTGAAAGTGGTGAGCTATCTGGATGTCGGCGACGGCAACTACTGGGCACATCCGATTGAAAACCTGGTGGCGGTGGTCGACCTTGAGCAGAAGAAGATCCAGAAGATTGAAGAAGGCGCCGTTATCCCGGTTCCTCTGACCCCACGTCCCTATGATGGCCGCGACCGCATAGAGACACCGAAAAAACCGCTCGACATTATTGAACCGGAAGGCAAGAACTACACCATAACCGGCGACAGAGTGCACTGGCAGAACTGGGATTTCCACCTGAGCCTGGACTCGCGCGTGGGCCCGATGATCTCAACCGTCACGTATAACGACAACGGCAAGAAACGTCAGGTGATGTATCAAGGGTCGCTCGGCGGCATGATTGTCCCTTACGGCGATCCGGACGTGGGCTGGTACTTTAAAGCCTATCTCGACTCCGGCGACTACGGCATGGGCACCCTGACCTCGCCGCTGGTGCGGGGTAAAGACGTGCCGTCCAACGCCGTGATGCTCAATGAAACCATCCCGGACTATACCGGCGCGCCGATGGAGATCCCGCGCGCAATCGCCATTTTCGAACGCTATGCGGGGCCGGAATACAAGCATCAGGAGATGGGTCAGCCAAACGTCAGCGCCGAGCGCCGTGAACTGGTGGTGCGCTGGGTGAGTACCGTCGGTAACTACGATTACATCTTCGACTGGGTATTCCATGAGAACGGCACCCTCGGCATTGATGCTGGCGCGACGGGTATCGAAGCCGTGAAAGGCGTTCAGGCCAAAACCATGCATGACGCCACCGCCAAAGACGATACCCGTTACGGCACGTTGATTGACCACAACATTGTGGGCACCACGCACCAGCACATCTATAACTTCCGTCTTGATATGGATGTCGATGGTATTAACAACAAGCTGGTGGCGATGGATCCGGAAGTGAAACCCAATACCGCCGCTGGCCCGCGCACCAGTACCATGCAGGTCAATCAGTACGACATTGATACCGAACAGCAGGCGGCACAGAAATTTGACCCGGGCACCATTCGCCTGCTGAGCAACACCCGTAAAGAGAACCGCATGGGCAACCCGGTCTCGTATCAGATTATCCCCTACGCGGGCGGCACCCACCCGGTGGCAACCGGCGCGAAATTTGCCCCGGATGAGTGGATCTACCATCGCCTGAGCTTTATGGATAAACAGCTGTGGGTGACCCGTTACCACCCGGATGAACGCTATCCGGAAGGTAAATTCCCTAACCGCTCCATCCACGACACGGGACTGGGACAGTACAGCAAAGATAACGAGTCGCTTAACGATCAGGATGACGTAGTCTGGATGACCACCGGCACGACCCATGTCGCCCGTGCTGAAGAGTGGCCGATCATGCCAACGGAATGGGTGCATGCCCTGCTTAAACCGTGGAACTTCTTCGACGAGACGCCAACGCTCGGAAAGAAAAAAGACGAAAAATAACCCACCGCCGGGCAATCGCCCGGTTTTTTTTGCCCTGCCGTTTGAGGATCGTCCATGCTTGCTTATAGTTACAGATATCTCACCTGCATGATTTATCCCCCGGACGGGAAAGGGCTTTATGGAAAAAAGAAAAAAACCGACACTGGAACGCGCTACCTGGCCGACGCGCCACGCGATGGTCATGCATGGGCTGGCGATGAACCTGCCCTGGCTGGCGTTCGTCAACGTCAGCTTCGCCGTGATGATCCTGCTGCGACACGTCCTGCTTAAGGCCAGCGATCCGCTTTATCCTCATATACCGCAACTGACGACCCTGGTCGATGCCTCGATGCTCGGCATTATTATCCTCTCTGCCGCGTTGATCCTGATGGCCTGGCGGCGTATTGCGGGTATCAGCGTGGTGCTCTTTATCTGTAGCGCCATCTGGTCGGTATCCTGTTTTTTGTTTATTACCTATTTGCTGCTGCCCCACGTCTGGCCGCTGTGCGTAATTTTGTTACTCGCAGGGTTAACGGCGCTCTACTTTTACCCTGAGGGATTACTCGCCTTTGTGCTTCCGCTCTGGATCACCCTGCCGGTCGCAAGCTGGATACTCAACGATGGCCTCAACCTTCACTTTGTCATCATCTGGAGCGTGTTTACCCTGATCCTGATCTGCGGGCGTTTTATCCTGTTGAGCTGGTTTGATGAAGCCTGGCGTCGTAATCAGCAAAATCAACTGCTGATCTCACGGCTGGATGCGCTGGCGCATCAGGATCCGCTAACCAAAACCGCCAACCGCCGGAGAATGGAGGTGGTGCTGGAAAACGCGGTTGAGCAGAAGAAACCTTTCTCGCTGATTATGCTGGATATCGACTATTTCAAACGCTACAACGACACCTACGGCCACCAGGCGGGTGATGACTGCCTGACGCGCGTGGCGCGGGTGCTGAAGCAGTCGGTACGAACGCCGGACGACGTCGTATCACGTTACGGCGGCGAGGAGTTTGTGGTGATCCTTTTCAATTGCCCGCTAAACATCGCAGAAAAGGTTGCCATGCGTATTCAGGACGGGCTGCGCACGGAGGCCATACCGCATGGCGCCTCGACGGTCAGCGACCATGTGACCGTGAGCATGGGGATTGCCGGCATGACGGAGGGGTTAGCCGGCACCGAAATAATCGCCCGCGCCGATGCGGCGCTTTATCGGGCGAAAGAGGCCGGACGGGATCGGTGGTCGCTTTGAATAATGCCGGGTGGCGCTGCGCTTACCCGGCCTACAAAACCAGAGAAAGTAGGCCGGGTAAGGCGTAGCCGCCACCCGGCTTGTTTCTTAATACCGCACGCAAACCGACTTCGTCTCACACCATCCGTCCAGCCAGTCCGGGCCAAAGTCGCGACCGGTGCCAGACTGCTTCATGCCGCCGAACGGCAGGTTGGCGTCGATCAGCGTATGGCTGTTTACCCAGACGGTGCCCGCCTGCAGCCTGTCGGTGTACTCCAGCGCCTTGCTGATATTCTGCGTCCAGACGCTGGCGGTCAGGCCATATTCGGTGTCGTTTGCCAGCTGAAGCGCCTCTTCACCATCGGCAACGCGCACCAGATTGACCACCGGGCCAAACACCTCTTCGCGGGTTAAGCGCAGCGCGGCATCCGGGTTGACCACCAGCGTCGGCGAAACGTAATAGCCTTTCCCTTCCGGGCCACGGTTACCGACAATCAGCTCTGCGTGGCGAGATTGCGCTTCATCGAGGAAAGTCTGCACCTTGTCACAATGCGCACGCGACACCAGCGGGTTGATAAATGCTTCCGGGGACATACCCGGCCCGACGCTCAGGGATTTCACCGCCTGTTCGAAGCCGCTGACCAGCGTGTCAAACAGCGGCGCTTCAATGTAGATACGGGAACTCGCCGCACACACCTGTCCCTGGTTCAGGAAGCTCCCGGTCATCAGGCCTTCGATCACCCACGCCGGGTCCGCATCTTTGAGTACGATAGCCGGGTTTTTGCCCCCCAGTTCCAGGGTCACGCCTGTCAGGGTATCTGCCGCCGCGCGGGCAATTTGCTTGCCCGTCGCCGTTGAGCCGGTAAAGCTCACCTTTGCAATATGCGGATGCGAGGTCAGCGCTGCGCCGCACACCGCGCCGCTCCCGGTCACCACGTTGAATACCCCGTCCGGAATGCCCGCTTCACTGGCCAGTTCCGCCACGCGCAGCATGGTCAGTGGCGTGGTTTCTGATGGCTTGATGACAATCGAGCACCCCGCCGCCAGCGCAGGCATCACTTTCCACATCCCAATCATCAGCGGGAAGTTCCAGGGCACAATCCCGGCCACCACGCCAACCGGCTCTTTACGTGTCCATGCCTGATAACGCGCCCCCTGTGGCAGGGGAATAGAAAGGTCGAGGGTTTTGCCTGCGATTTTGGTGGTCAGCCCGGCGGTATAGCGCATCCAGTTCAGGGTACAACCCACTTCAAAGAGACGGGAAATGTTAATCGATTTCCCCTGCTCCAGCGTTTCAAGCTGGGCCAGCTCCTCGCTGTGCTGTTCAACCAGATCGGCGAAACGGAGCAGGATTCGCTCGCGCTCCGCCGGTAATTTTCCGGCCCAGCTGCGGGCAACAAAAGCACGCCAGCCGGACATGACGGCACGGTCAACGTCATCGACGCTGGCATCGGCCGTCGAGGCAATCACATCGCCCGTGGCCGGGTTATAGACGTTGAGCCGCTTTTCGCTGTCCGACGCGGCCTGACGCCCTTCAATCCACAGGCCATGATGTCGGTCTAAAAATTGCTGCACGGCAGGCTGAATAGCCACCTGGGATTCAGACATAGGATACTCCTTCGTTATTATTCGCAGGGTGTTCATCCAGTCTAAGAGGGGTTTCGCATTCTCGCTTTTGTCTCTGTGACATTCGCTTTGCCACCTGTGACAGGTGCCGCAAATCGTGATAATTCCACCTTATATCGCTGTTCCCGATGAGTGTTCTTTCCTATAGTCAGCCCAGAGCTCTGACAAAACGCAACATAAATGCAACAATGCGAAAACATTGACGGTGCAGTGAGAGAAACGATGGCGTGTGCAAGCGAGCAGGAACAGTATCAGCAGTGGCTGGCGCAGATTAACCAGGTGTGCGGGCGTTTTAATGCACAGCCCACCGGGGGGAAATTCGTCGGCGAACTGGAGACCAGCTATGCGCGCAGCCTGAAGCTCAGCACCGTCACCGCCGGCGGCGTAAATCTGTTCCGCTCCCGTCAGGAGATCAAACAGAGTAATGATGCCTGGTTCTATACCGTCTTCCAGCTTGAGGGCAGTGCGGAAATTGAACAGGATGACCGTCGCGCTGTGCTCCGAACAGGCGATATCACGCTGCTTGACGCCTCCCGGCCCTGCTCAATCAACTGGCAGGAAAAATCCCGCCAGATTTCGCTGCTGGTACCCCGCCAGATTATTGAGCAACAGTGTCGTTTTCATGAGATTAGCTGCGCGCTCGCCCTCTCTCGCTCGCTACCAACGGTACAGCTGAGCCATCGCCTGCTGATGGAAAGCATGAACAACGCCGACCTGAGTGACCGGGAGAGCGAAGCCGCGCTCGAAGCCATGGTCTGCCTGCTGCGCCCGGCGTTTCAGCAACGCGACGTGATTCAGCCGCGCAAGGAACGCCAGTTCCAGCATGTCGTGGCGCTGATTGACGATCATATTCAGTCTGACTCTCTGCGCCCGGAGTGGATTGCCGCCGAGAGCGGGATGTCCGTGCGCAGCCTCTACCGCATGTTTGCCGAGAAGGGGCTGGTGGTCGCGCAGTACATTAAAAACCGTCGGCTGGATCTCTGTGCGCAGGTGCTGCGCTCTGCCGGGGATGATGAAAAGCTGGCGGGAATTGGCTACAGCTGGGGGTTCACCGACCATAGCCATTTTTCAACGGCCTTTAAGCAGCGTTTTGGCGTCTCGCCCGGCGAATACCGCAAGCGCCACCGCTAGCTATTTTTTCAGCCATTTGCCGTTAATTCCCTTCACGTATTCGCCCGGCTGCGCGCGGGCAACCAGTTTTTGCCCCGCCATTTTCGCCACTTCATCGACCGGTAAATTATTGCTGTCGGCCAGCTTCTGATAGCTCTCGGTGCGCGCCGCGTTAATACGGTTTACCAGCGCCAGCGTTTCAGCATCTTGTTGGATCGGGGCAATATACCCGCTGAGTGTTTCCCCCACGCGCCCCTGCGCCCGGGCATCATTTAAGGTCAGCGCAGCCGCCTGCGCATTCATCCCCAGAGCCAGTAGAATCAGAGCTAAACGTTTCATGGCATCCTCAGAACAGATCGCTGCGCGATTTCAGCAGGGTTTCAACGTCTTTATCGACCTTAATGTGGATCTCGTGTTCGATTTTGACATTCATATTGATGGTAATCGGCTCTTTCGGCGCAGCGACTTCAATACGCGGCGTACAGCCGGTCAGTAGCGCAGCAACGGCAACGGTGAGTACACCAGCCATCTTTTTCATTGTTGTTCCTCACTTTCCTTGCCAGTCGAACTGCGGAGACCGGGTATCGCCGCGTGTTGCTCAAACCAGGTTTGAAGGTTGTCTCCAAAACGCAGGCTGCGCCAGAGGGTAAAGACATTCTCGTCATGGGTATAGTTCAGGTTGACGGAGCTGCTTTTGCCATCCACACGGCTGGTTCCCTTGATGGTCGCCTGCATGGTTAATTCACCCAGGTTATCTAAATTGATTCTTGTCCACGAACGAGAAATTTCCATATAGCGGAGCCAGTTGATCGCGGCACCCGCAACCATATTATCTTTCACGATGGCATCCGCCGTATCTTTGTCGATACGCAGCGTCATTGGGCCAGGGTTGGTCAGCCAGCCATCTTTAATGATCCATTTTTCATTGTCCAGCCAGAATGGCAGCGCCCCGCTTACCGGGCCAGACATGGCAAACTGTTTCGGATTGACGGCGCCGATCAGTTCACTTGACGAGATATTGTCCACGCGAAGCAGCGCCGGATCGTGCTGCGGCATCCGCAACTGCTGCATCGTAATCTTCCCGCCGAGGGTTTCCACTTTCACGTTGGTAAGCAGCAGCGGATTGTCCTCCGTCCAGGGATAATCCCCCTGTAGATCGGCGGTAATATTTCGCGCGGTCACCAGGTTTTCCACTTCGCCAATACGCAACGTAACCGGGCCGCGCGTGCCCAGGGACCAGGTCCCCTTGCTGAAGCGGAACGGCAGCACAAAATCGACACCGTTGATCTGGTTATCCGGCATCCAGGCGCTACCGGCTTTCAGCACGCCGTGCCCCCCCGCCTCAAAGCCCTGATCGGCCGCCGCCGAGAAAGCCACCTGCGCATAGAGTTCCCCGTCACGCAGCATCATTTTCCAGTCCGGAGGGATCAGAGGCTGGAACACGGTGAGCGACTGTTTCGGCCACCAGGCCTGCCCGCGAAGGCGTTCACCATCCCAGCGACCATTCACCTGTACCGGGCCGATTTTCTCTGCATGGAGGTCGCCCTTAAACTGGAACACCGTCGGATCGGTGCCGTCGACGCTAAAGGTCAGCACCGACGGTGGCAGCGTGCTGCCACCGGAGAAACGGGTTTGCCCGGCATTGAGCGCCAGCGCGCCGCTGAACGTCGGCTTTTCGGCGTCACGGAACCAGCGCACGGGTTGATCCAGCACCAGACGCGGCGTGCTGACCTCCATGGTTCCATACTGGAGCTTGTCAAAACCGGTGGAGAGCGCCGTGAGCTCAATGAGTTTGTCACGCCACTCGCCTTTCCCGGCGACATCCCAGCGGGCATGCATCGGCGTAAAACTCCCTTTTCCCCAGTAGCGCCACTGCCAGAGACCGCTGTCGGGTAAAAAGTCGTTCGCCTGCCCGTCCAGATGCAGTTCAAAATCGCCCATCTCGTTTTCATGGGCACGCAGGATAGCCTGTAAACGCCCGTCCACGCCCTTCTGCGTCAGCTTCACACCTGCCAGCGGCCAGCGGATTTCATCGATATCAAGCGAGTCAATGATGCGCCCGCGCGAGCGAAGCAGTGCGCCCGGTTCAAAAGCGAGTTGCGGTTCATATACGCTGCCGGTCAGTGTTGCCGGCAATTTGGCATAAAGAATGAGGTCGTTTTGCTTCGCCTCACCGCTCAGATGCAGCGGCATGTCGCTGTTTTCCATACTGAGCCTGCCGGGCCCAATATTGAGTACCGCGTTGCCTTTCCCCGCATCACCATGGGTAAGCACGTTCAAACGCCCGGTCAGGGTGGCTTTCTCAAGCCCCTGCTGCCAGTTATCGGCGCGAAGCGAAACGCGTCCGCTCAGCGGCATACCGGACAGATCCCAGTTCCAGCGCCCGTCGCTGATGTTCAGCTGTTCCGCCGTAACTTGCCACGGCAGATCGAGCAGTGGATCAGGGTTGTCTCGCGCCATCACCACCAGTTGTCCACGGTTGTCTTCCCAGTCCAGATCGGCATCGACGAGAGACGTCAGTTGTGGCACGTTAAAGGTCGCCACCGCGTGGCCTTTTACCGGCACGCCATCCGGCACCAGCGGCAGAGTGAACTCCCCCACCAGTTTGATGGGCTGCGGCTGATCGGGTAGCTGAACATCGAACTGGCTGACCGAAAGCGTCTGGCCGCGAAGCGTTCCTTGAATGCTCACCCGCTCGCCTTTATAGGCTATCTCCTGGCTGGACGGGGTCAGCGAGGCCTTCAGCTCACCCTGCCACTGCTGCCAGGGCGAGAGGGTGAGACGGTGAATGGTCAGCCAGGTATTCGGTAATACCGCCTGCCACTGCGCCAGCGTTTTGGGGGCAACGGTCGACGGCGCGGATTGGGGAATTTTGCTGAGGCAGACGGCGTTAAGATCCAGCGCGCCGATATCCAGCTGCCAGCGGCTCGGATGTGACAGCGTCACGTTTTCAATGCGAGCAATTTCGCACTCTTCAACCAGATAGCGGAGATCGGGGATCACCAGCGCATGACGAGTCAGTTTAGGACTCTCTTCGAAAGCGATACGCGTCCCGACGGGAAGCCAGATTCCGGCAAGCGTCGGTACCCACTGAGCGAGCGTCATCAGCAGCGTCAGCGGCAATAAAATGAACAGCAGTAAAAGCGCAAGTGCGGCTTTGTATTTACCCTTCATGGGCAGTTAATATCCTGATTTAGCGAAAGAATTAAGCCGACGATGCTGAACATTGTCGCATGTTTAGCGGGTCAATTGAAGCCAAAGGCAAGTTTAAGGATAGAAGCTGTAGCGTTAAGTTGCGAAGCTAGTACCTGTTACGAGGTATCGCCAGGAGGTAAAGCATGGCAAATATTAATGACCCCCAATACACGGAGTCATACCGCCATGGGTCAAAGTTGATATGCAGAAAACCGCTCACAAAGTCCTGGCCATTGGCGAACACGTTGAGTTGTATGGCAGCACTGGCTAACACAAACAAGGTGTAAGCAATGAAAAGAGGATATTTTCTAGCTCTTTCAACTTTGAGTTTACCTCTGTACAGCAACAATAAAAACGCAATAGATATAATGAAATAGTACAAGGCAGGCAACATTGGCGGGGATAAAGACAACTCCAGTTGTAACGGCATACATTACTCTCCATCTCTGCCTGAAAATCCACCCGATTCCTGATGTTTCTGGCATTAAGAATATCATGGAGTTAGGGTAACAAGATGCTCTAGAATAATTCATAGAACTTATTGAATTCAATAATATTTTAGAAATTGTAAGATAATTTTAATCATGCTAACGTGAATGCAAAATCACTGGAGAAAGTCTTATGAAACTCGCGGTATATAGCACAAAGCAGTACGACAAAAAGTATCTGCAACATGTTAACGAAGCTTACGGGTTTGAGCTTGAATTTTTCGACTTTCTGCTGTCCGAAAAAACCGCCAAAACGGCGCACGGCTGTGAAGGCGTCTGCATTTTTGTTAACGATGACGGCAGTCGTCCGGTGCTGGAAGAGTTGAAAAAACAGGGAGTGAAGTATATCGCCCTGCGCTGTGCAGGCTTTAACAACGTGGATCTCGATGCGGCGAAAGAGCTGGGGCTGAAGGTGGTGCGCGTTCCGGCCTACTCCCCGGAAGCCGTCGCGGAACATGCGATTGGCATGATGATGTCGCTCAACCGTCGTATTCACCGCGCTTATCAGCGCACCCGTGATGCCAACTTCTCGCTGGAAGGGCTGACCGGCTTTACTATGTACGGTAAAACCGCAGGGGTGATCGGGACCGGGAAAATTGGCGTCGCTGCCCTGCGGATCCTCAAAGGCTTTGGCATGCGTCTGCTGGCATTTGATCCGTATCCAAGCGCCGCGGCGCTGGAGCTGGGCGTGGAATATGTCGACCTGCCGACCCTGTTCTCGCAGTCTGATGTGATCTCCCTGCACTGCCCGCTGACGCCGGAAAACTATCACCTGCTTAACCAGGCGGCGTTTGACCAGATGAAAGACGGCGTGATGATTATCAACACCAGCCGTGGTGGCCTGGTTGACTCTCAGGCCGCTATCGAAGCGCTGAAAACCCAGAAGATTGGCGCACTCGGGATGGACGTGTATGAGAACGAACGCGATCTGTTCTTTGAAGACAAGTCCAATGATGTGATTCAGGACGACGTGTTCCGCCGCCTGTCTGCCTGTCATAACGTCCTGTTTACCGGTCACCAGGCGTTTCTGACGGCTGAAGCGCTGATCAGCATTTCAGAAACCACGCTGGGTAACCTGCAGCAGCTGGAAAAAGGCGAAACCTGCCCTAACGAGCTGGCATAAGTATGACGCCGGGTGGCGGCTATGCCCCACCCGGCGTACTGTCTGTTTCCCAGGTTCGGTGAGCAACGCGCCACCAGAGCAGGACGGCCACCAGCGCAATCGCGCTCAGCACGCTGAATGCCGTCGCAAAGGAGTAATGCCCTGCTATCGTGCCGGTTAGCGCCGGGCTCATCGATGCCCCAACGCCCTGCATCAACATCACCACGCTCTGCCCGGCATTGACGTGCCCGCTCCCTCGCAACAGCACAACAATAAACGACGGTACCACGACGCCGAGGATGCCTGCGGCCAGCCCGTCGAGAATTTGCACCGGGATCATCATCAACGGCGCGTCCGTGGACGCCGCCAGCGCCGCACGCACCGGCATCACCAGCAGCGCCAGCATAATTAATCGCCAGTAGCCGTAGTGTTCTATTCTCCGTGCGACCCAAATGGCGACGGGGATCATCACGGCCTGAGAGATAATGACAGTGCCCGCTGCATACAAGCCGGGGTTGATTGAGGCGGGTGCCGCCGCAACCCTCATGCTGAGCATCGGTAACAGCGCAGCGTTCGCCAGATGAAACAGGAGCAGCGTCAGTCCGGTAACAAACAGCGCCCGGTTTTTAATCAGCACCGCAAAGCCCGGAACAGGCAGGTTCGCTGAAGAGGACAACCCGCGCGCGGCATTGTTGTCGATATCCTTATTGCGAATGGCAAGCAGCGCACACAACGTTAGCAACGTCGTACAGGTCATCAGCAGGAAAATTCCGCCGACGCCCCAGTACCAGGCAATGCCACCAGCCATCAGTGCGGTCATAAAATTGCCCGCATGATTGAACGCCTCATTTTTGCCCATCTGCGCGCTGAACCCACTCTGGCCGGTCAGCCCTAAGGTAATTCCGGTGATCAATGGCCCCACAAACGCCGCACAGATGCCGGTGATAATTTGTGAAACGGCGACAACGCCGCTCTGCTGGCTAAACCAGAGCAGAAGCGTGCTCAGGGTGATCAACAGGCAAAGTAGCGCGAGTACAGCGCGTTTGTTTCGGGAGGTGTCGGTGATGAATCCCGCCGGGAGCGTGGCCAGTAAACCCGCCAGCCCACCCGCCGTCATCAGAATACCAATATCATCAGGCGTCCAGTGACGTTCGGTGAGAAAAATACCGAGAAAAGGGCCGAGGCCATCGCGGACATCCGCAATGAAAAAACTGGTCAGGCATAACGCCCGCAGCGAACGAAGAGACATACTGCCTGCCTTTACAAAGGGTCGCCTGAAAAAATTAAAACGTAGTATACCCGGCATTGCGCGGTTTGGTACGTCGCGTCGCAGGTACGGATTGTCGCGGATCGCGTCATAAAGAAGCAGTGGCTTTGCCCAGGCTTCTCATCATATTCGTCGTCAGGCTAAGTTGTTCGCTCCCCATCTGATGGGACAGTTCTTCCATCGCTGCCTTCCATACCGGAATGACCTGTTCGAGCAGGCTCCAGCCCTCTGCTGTGAGGGTGAGTCGTTTACCGGCACGCCCCCGGCCTCCCACCGCGTCGATAATGCCGCGGGACACCATACTACCTATATTTCGACTCAGCGTGGTGGCATCTACCCCCGCCCTTGCGGCCAGTTCTGCAACGGTTTCATTGGGTGCACCTCCGATCCCAACCAAAAGACTGAACTGCTCTGCGGTCAGACCAAACGGTCTTAAGCAGGCGTTGTAATAGCGTGTAATAGCCCGGGCAGTGGCTCGCGCCTGAAACACAGGACAGACTTCCGGAATGGTCTTCAGCAGCGCCACATCGATGTTGTTCATCTTTTCATCTCGACAATCAATACAATATCAAATACTGTATATACACTATTAATCAGATTTGAGGAACAGTGATGCCCGCATTCGTCCACATCAACTTACGTATTATTGACCCTGCGCGACAGGCCAGCCTTGCCCCCCGCTTCACATTAGCGTTAGAGGAAGCGGGAGGGATAATTGTGCATTTTGGTTCGGTTGCAGAAGTACTCGAAGGCGATGAAGCCCCGTTACCCTATGCTGGCATTTTTGAATTCCCGACTTTAGATCAGGCGCTTGCTTTCTATCATTCAGAAAAGTATGCGCCGATTAAGGCTGAACGCCAGCTAGCCCAGCAGGCCAGGATGTTCATCGTCACGACAGGCTGAACGCGTCATTGACCCCATGCCGGGAACGTTCGCCTGTATAGCTATCACAGAACCGAAATTTGTCTCCGTTATGACAACCTGCTCTCTGTTTTCCTGGAATTAACGGTCTAACCTGAATTGTGTAAAAAACACTCAGGAGGGACAAATGTACAATTCAATTTTGGTTCCAATTGATATTTCCGAAGATAGCCTGACGCATATGGTGATTCCTTTCGTTCAGGCTCATACCGCACTTAACACAGCTAAAGTCCATTTTCTTACGGTCATTCCTTCGCTACCTTATTATTCATCTTTAGGCCTGGCCTACTCCGTGGAGATGCCGAAGCTAAAAGAGTTCCAGCATGCGGCCTTAGAAAAACTGGATGAAATCGTTAAGCAATTTAAAATTCCGCCAGAAAAGGTGCAGACGCACGCCGTTACGGGATCGCCAAAAGATCAGATCCTTAAACTCGCGGACACGATCGGCGCCGACCTGATCATCATCGCCTCCCATAAGCCTGACATATCAACGTATCTGTTAGGTTCAAATGCGGCGGCAGTGGTGCGCCACGCAAAATGCCCTGTGCTGGTCGTAAGATAAAAAACCGGGCGAAGAGCCCGGTTTTTTTGCTGACACTTCCCTGTCCCAGGGGGCGCGGAAAATGCTAAAACGCGTTTATGTATTCACCACGCTGGCGTTTAAATTGAGATCGGCAATGGCGGCGGGTTTTCCAAGTAAATATCCCTGAACTTCATCACACTTATTTTTTTTAAGAAAAGCCAGCTGTTCGCTGGTCTCCACTCCTTCAGCGGTCACTTCCATGGAATAGGCTTTACCCAAATCGATTATCTTCTCGACTACCGATTGGTTCTGTGGCGAATCCGCTAAGGTAAAAATAAAGCTTTTATCGAGCTTTAGCCCATCAAACTGAAACTTTCGAAGATAGCTCAGAGAGGCATAGCCTGTACCGAAATCATCGATCAGAATCCGTACGCCCATTTTTTTGAGGGCTTTCATGGTGTACAACGTTTTTTCTGGATCGGAAAGCGTGACATTTTCAGTCACTTCTATTTCCAGCCTGGTGGGTTCAAGTCCCGTTTCGTGAAGAATTTCTTTTACTCTTTCAGCCAGATCGCTCGCCTGGAATTCAATAGCCGAAATGTTGACTGATACCGATAACCCTGGCAATTGTTCTTTGGCCTCCGTACACGCTTTACGAATGACCCAGTTGCTGAGGCTAATAATCAGCCCTGTTTCTTCAGCCAACGGGATAAACTGATCGGGCATCATGGTTCCTCGATCCGGGTGTTGCCACCGGACCAGCGCTTCGACGGCATCTGTTTTCGAATATCGGAGGTTATAACGCGGTTGATAAACCAGATAGAGTTGGTCTTCGCGAATGGCGGTCTTCAGCTCCAGTTCGAGTTTTCTGCGTTCGGTCAGCTTTTCCGACATATCCTGGCGATAATAGACCCATCGGTTTCTCCCGGATTGTTTTGCCTGGTAAAGCGCAATGTCAGCATAGCGCAGAAGATCGTTTGCGCTGTTGCCGTCTTGTGGCGCCAGTGCAATCCCCATGCTTACCCCTATTGTCACATCATTGCCATCAATGGTGAAAGGACGGTTGAGTTCTGACACGATGCGCTGGCACACCTCTTCAATCTGGTCTGTCTGGCTGGTATTACCGAGGAGCAGCATAAATTCATCCCCGCCCTGCCGTGCAACAAAATCACCGCTCCGAATACAGCTTTTAAGACGTAAGGCGACCTCGCCAAGCAGAGCGTCGCCGGTGGAATGCCCAAAAATGTCATTGACGGGTTTGAACTTGTCCAGATCCAGGCAAATCATTGCAAAGGGATAATTATTGACGCCTTCATTCGCTAACCGGCCCGCCAGAAACTCCTTAATATGATACCGGTTTGGAAGCCCCGTTAATTCATCATGCCGTGACAGGAATTCCACACGTTTAGTTGCTTCCACTTCCAGAGAGACATCTGTTGCCGCGCCCCGTAAAACCACCGAACCATCAGGCTGAGAAGAAAATTTAGCCAGAAGCGTGCAGTAGGACGTGGATTGCTGATAGTTAATATAAGGGCAATTCTTAAATTCGAAGCGTCCAGTTAATTCCCGGTGGCGGACACGATCATAAAGTAAGTGACTTGTCGACGGAAAGAGCTCATCCAGCCTGCAGCCGATCCATTGACTATGTTCATATCCCGTTACCGTGGAGAAACGACCTGATAGCCATGTAATCTTTAACGATAAGTCAGTTTCCCAGAACCAATCGCTGGTTGTTTCACTGACATCCCTGAATCGTTTTTCACTGGTGATAAGATTCAACCGTGCCTGCTCAAGGAGAAAGGCATTTTCGTCATGAATTCTCGCCTTGTGCATAATATGACGCATAAGGATCACCGTCATCGATATTGTCAGCAGTACGGAAAGAATGAGTAATGGCAGGAAATAAACGATCAGCGCCTGGCCAGGATTTTCACTGTCCCATAAAATATGCACATCACCATTTGGCGTGCTTATGGTCAATGACGTCTGATTATTCACTTCATTGGGTGAAATGCGAACATTTTTGATGGCGGCATCATGCCCAATCGCAAGGAGTTTTTTAGCCGTTAATTTGTCGACAAACACCATGACTGAAGGCCTGCCCGGTAACGGTTGCACACTCGAATCATCACCCGTTGTTATCCATTCAGCAGAAACAATGGCCGGTATGCCGTCGATAAGCGTTAGCATGGACACCGGCAATCCCTTTTTTTTGCTCAGTTCACTGAGTAAACGGTCTTTTGTGGATTGACCCAACCAACGCTCCAGATCTTCAGGTATCCGTTTCCCGGAAATCACGCTGTAGCGCGTGGCGCCTTCCGGAGAGAGAACAAACACCCCCTCATAGCCAAAGTTATCATACAGAGACTTGCCAAGATTCTGCTTATCCCATGCCCAGTGCATGTCAACATTCTGATGAAGATGTTTGTAGGCATCCCCCCACTCGGCATAGTCTTTCAAATGGCTACGGATGCTCTCCTGTCGGGTATCTAACGCTTTTCTTAGTAAGAAATCATCATGCGAATCGCTGATTTCATTAACATTATTTTTTATTATCAACAAAGAAATTATTGCCGCCGCAAAAATAGCGATCAGCAACGTTACAACATAGGTAAAGGTTTTATTTATCAGCCTCTTAGAATGCTCAGCATCCGTAAAGCCAGGAGTGGTCAGAGGTAGGGTCATCTTTCGCCTTCTTAACTGCTATAACGTCGATTTTTTTGTTATCCTCATTTATCGGCATAAAAGGGCAAAAATTTAGAATTAAAAAAGACATTTGAAAGAAGATTTTATTTCTTACAACCCAGATCAAATTATTAACAGTTCTCGAATGTAGAGCTTTGTCTCTATTAATAAAAAAATCCTTTTATCGGCGCGTTCAATTTCACCGGTTATCTTTCAAAAGCATGCTAAAATATCGCTGATTAAAGGGTATAAAAAACCGGGCTTCACGCCCGGTTCTTTTTTTCAGCCCAAATGGACACTATTCACTTAACCCACGATTCTCCAGCATCGGTTCAATCCTCGGATCGTGCCCGCGCCAGTTCCGGTAAAGTTCACCTAAATCAGTGCTGTTCCCGCGCGACAAAATCGCCTCGCGGAATTTCTGTCCGTTTTCACGCGTCAACCCGCCCTGCTCGACAAACCACTGATAGCCATCGTCTGCCAGCATTTGCGTCCACAGGTAGGCGTAATACCCCGCCGCATAGCCACCGCCGAAGATATGGGCAAAATAGCTGCTGCGATAACGCGGGGGTACCGCGGGCAGGTCCAGCCCCTCTTTTTTCAACGCAGCCGTTTCAAAGGCTTCAACGTCAGATACGGCTTCACTGATGGCGTGCCAGTTCATGTCCAGCAATGCCGCACCCAGCAGCTCCGTCATGTCATAACCCTTGTTGAAATGGGTCGCGTTGAGCATGCTTTCCCGCAGCGCGTCCGGCATCGGTTCACCGGTTTCGTAGTGACGGGCGTAGCGGGTAAATACCTGAGGATGGCTGGCCCAGTGTTCATTGATCTGCGACGGAAATTCAACGAAATCACGCGGCGTATTGGTACCGGACAGCGTGGCGAAGCGCTGGCTGGCAAACAGACCGTGCAGGGTATGCCCAAACTCGTGGAACAGGGTAATTACGTCGTCCCAGGAGAGTAACGCGGTGCCCCCGTTACCCGGTTTTGGGTAGTTACAGACATTGTAGATAACCGGGCGGGCAGAAAACTCAAAAGATTGTTCAACGAAATTGCCCATCCAGGCTCCGCCCTGCTTGGAATCGCGGGCAAAGAAGTCGCCGTAAAACAGCGCCATCCCTTCACCGGTATGGTCGAAAATTTCCCATACGCGAACGTCCGGATGATAAACCGGAATATCGAAGCGTTCCACGAAGCGGATACCGAACAGCTGGCTGGCCGCCCAGAAGACGCCGTCATGCAACACGGTATTGAGCGCAAAGTAGGGCCGGATCTGCGACTCATCAAGCGCATATTTCGCCTGGCGCACGCGCTCGGCATAAAAGGCCCAGTCCCAGGCCTGCACGGTGAAACCGCCCTGCTCGTCATCAATCACTTTCTGAATATCGGCCTGTTCGCGCTCCGCACGGGCACGGGCGGCAGGCACAATGCCGCGCATAAAAGCCAGCGCGGCGTCGGGGGTTTTCGCCATCTGGTCGGCAATACTCCAGCTGGCGTAATCCTCAAAGCCCAGCAGGCGAGCCTGACGCGCACGGAGCGCCGTCAGACGCAGGATCAGCGCGCGGGTATCGTTTTCATCCCCTTTCTGGGTACGCGTCCAGCCTGCGTTGAACAGGTTTTCACGCGTCTGCCGATTGCGCAGCGCAGAGAGCGCAGGTTGTTGAGTCGTATTCAGCAGCGAGATCAGCCAGCGGTCGTTAAGCCCTTTTTCCGCGGCCGCCTGCGCGGCGGCGGCGATCTCTTCTGCACTGAGCCCCTCAAGCTGATGCGCATAATCCACCACCAGCCCACCCGCTTTATCGGCGGAAAGCAGACGCTGGTTAAACTGGCTGGTCAGGGAGGCTGCCTCGGTGTTCAGCGCCTTCAGCTCGGCTTTTTCTGTCTCATTCAGACGCGCACCGGCCAGAATAAACCGCTGGTACGTCTCCTCGACCAGCCGACGGGACTCGGCATCCAGCGCACCGCGATCTTGCCAGACGCTCTCAACGCGGGCGAAAAGTGTGTCATTCAGCCAGATGTCATTCGCCAGCGCGGCAAGTTCAGTAGAAAACTGCTCCTCTAACTCTTGCAGGTACGGATTGGTATGCGCAGAGGTCATGGCGAAAAAGACGCTGCTGACGCGCGAGAGCATAACGCCGATTTTCTCCAGCGCCAGCACGGTATTATTGAAGTCTGGCGCGGCGGTTTGCGAGACAATCGCATCAATGTCCGCCCGCTTCTGACGCAGCGCTTCATCGAACGCCGGACGATAGTGACTGTCGTTAATCTGATCAAAATGGGGTGCCTGGTAAGGCAACAGACTGATTTCAAAAAAAGGATTCGTGGCCGTCATCTTTCACTCCTCAGAACGGATATCTTCCCAGAGTAGGCCAGGCCGCCATCACCTGCAATGCTGTCATACAAATGTTGCCTTAACGCACCCTCTGCGGCCGTGCTATGTTAGTACAACACAAAAAGCGTTGAGGAACAGTGAGATGATTATTTTAGTTACCGGGGCAACGGCGGGTTTTGGTGAATGCATCACGCGTCGCTTCGTCGCCAACGGGCACAAGGTGATTGCAACGGGCCGTCGTCAGGAGCGCCTGCAGGAGCTGAAAGATGAATTAGGTGACAGCATCCTGACCGCACAGCTGGACGTGCGCAATCGCGCAGCCATTGAAGAGATGATTGCTAACCTGCCTGCCGAGTGGCGCGCCATTGATCTGCTGGTCAACAACGCCGGACTGGCGCTGGGCATGGAGCCCGCGCACAAAGCCAGCGTTGAAGACTGGGAAAACATGATCGACACCAACAACAAAGGGCTGGTCTATATGACTCGCGCGGTGTTGCCGGGCATGGTTGAGCGTAATCGCGGTCACATTATCAATATTGGTTCTACTGCCGGGAGCTGGCCTTACGCGGGCGGCAACGTCTATGGTGCGACCAAAGCGTTTGTTCGTCAGTTCAGCCTGAACCTGCGCACCGATCTGCACGGCACCGCCATTCGCGTTACCGATATCGAGCCGGGTCTGGTGGGCGGCACCGAATTCTCCAACGTGCGCTTCAAGGGTGACGACGCGAAAGCGGATAAAACCTACGAAAATGCTAATGCGCTGACGCCGGAAGATGTCACTGAAGCGGTCTGGTGGGTGGCGACGCTGCCTAAGCACGTCAACATCAATACCGTGGAAATGATGCCAGTGACCCAGAGTTTTGCCGGACTTAGCGTCCATCGTGGCTAAATAAGCCCCACCCGGCCTGCGGGCCGGGTCTGTTTCGGGTTCGAAAAGAATGGTAGTATGTTCAGGCTAACTCTCTGAGAAATGACAACTCATGGCCGCTGAATCGCAACTCAATCCCACCCAGCCCGTAAACCAGCAAATCTATCGCATTTTGCGACGTGATATTGTCCATTGCCTGATTCCGCCGGGAACGCCGCTTTCTGAAAAAGAGGTCTCGGTGCGTTTTGACGTCTCCCGTCAGCCGGTGCGTGAAGCGTTCATTAAGCTTGCTGAAAACGGCCTGATTCAGATCCGCCCGCAGCGCGGCAGCTACGTAAACAAAATTTCACTTTCTCAGGTGCGTAACGGCTGTTTCGTTCGCCAGGCCATTGAATGCGCGGTCGCCCGCCGGGCGGCAACGCTTATCAATGATAACCAGTGTTACCTGCTGGAGCAGAACCTGCATCAGCAGCGTATAGCGATCGACCGTAAGCAGCTCAACGATTTCTTCCAGCTCGATGATGAATTCCACCAGAAACTGGCACAAATAGCGGATTGTCAGTTGGCCTGGGATACCATTGAGAACATCAAGGCCACCATCGACCGCGTGCGTTATATGAGCCTCGATCACGTCTCCCCGCCGGAAATGCTGCTCAGACAGCATCACGATATTTTCAGCGCGCTGGAAAAACGCGACCCGGACGGCGTGGAAAAAGCGATGACGCTGCATTTGCAGGAAATCAGCGAATCCGTGCAGCTTATTCGTCAGGAAAACAGCGAGTGGTTTAGCGAGGAGTAATATTCGCCGCACCCTGTTGGGCGCGGCGTTGGGTTTAGCGAACTACTAACACCGGAATCGTGGCGTAGCGCAGAATGGATTCCGCATTCGATCCCAGCAGATGGGTGGTGATGCTCGGGTTTTTCGACCCGATGACAATCGCATCGTATTTCCCCTCCTTGCTCAGCTTGATAATTTCATCGCGAACGTTGCCAAAACGAACCATGCTGTGAATATTCTCTGGGGCAATATCAAACAGTCTTTTTAATTCGTTCATTTTCTTCGCGGATTCCGCGGTCATATACTCTTCAAACTTTTTGATATCGGCATTGAACCCGCGCAGGAGAGACCGACTGCTGGCAGGCAGAATGTTGACCAGGGTAATTGATGCCCCCTCTGCCTTTGCAAGGCTTGCCGCGTGGCGAACCGCTTTGTCGCTCAAATCCATTTCAAACACATCTACAGGCATCAAAATGTTCTTATACATAAGCCTGACTCCTTATTCCGATGAAAGGGTTATTTCCTGTACCCAGAATGGCAGCAGAAATATAAACCAATCCTAAACGCTTCCATGTTGAAACTATCAATAAATGAAAATAACGGTCTGCTTTGTAAATTGCTGTCGCGAACCGTCACCACCTCATGTCATTAAGAAAAAAGTGTGACTTTGATCAAAAACAAAAACATCACTTGCAGACAGGCGTATTTATATGCCCCGTGAACGGTGAAACCTGAAATACCGCCGTAACGGATAAGTTAGAGAGGAGAAAATACCATGATGACATACGACCGTAACCGCAATGCAATTACCACTGGCAGCCGCGTGATGATTAGCGGCACAGGCAAAACTGGCGTGATTAAAGCGATCCACAGCGACGGGCTGGATGCCGCGCAGGTGCGCCGCAGCAAAACGGTGGAAGTGGAAGGATGCGAAGGTAAGTTCGAGCCGATTGAGCTGATTCGTCTGGGTATGCACTAAGTTGTGCGCTGACATGCCGCCGCACACGGCGGCATGTACTGAATTACCGTTGAGACGCGTACTGCGCCACGGTAGCTTTCGCGCCCTTTTGCACCAAAGACCGGTACGCGGTCATCACCGCATCAACAAAGACCGTCTCACGCGGTAATTCTTTGCCAAAGATAGACTCAATGCCGAGCAGCGCACGCACGCGGCTTTCCCCTTCAGCACTTCCCTTCACTGCCGCCTGAATCACCGCCAGCTGCGGATCGCTCACCTCGATGGCATTACCCTGCTCATCCACTCCGCCGACATAGCGCATCCAGCCCGCCACGCCCAGCGCCAGCAGGGGGAAAGGTTTCTGATGCACCAGATGCCAGCGCACGGAATCTAACATGCGTTGCGGGAGCTTCTGACTGCCGTCCATCGCGATTTGCCAGGTGCGATGACGCAGAGCCGGGTTGCTGTAGCGGGCAATCAGCAGATCGGCGTAATGTCCTAAATCGACGCCTTTCACCTTCAGGGTCGGCGCCTGCTCGTGGAGCATCAGCGCGTGAGCCGCAACGCGGTAATTCTCATCTTCCATGCAGTCGTTGATATGCTGATAACCGGCCAGATACCCCAGGTAAGCCAGGAAGGAGTGGCTGCCGTTAAGCATGCGCAGCTTCATCTCTTCAAACGGAATGACGTCTGATACCAGCTCGGCCCCGGCTTTTTCCCACGCAGGACGCCCCGCCACAAAGTTGTCTTCGATCACCCACTGGCGGAAGGGTTCACAGGCCACGCCCGCCGGATCACGCACGCCAGTGAGCTGTTCGATTTTATCCAGCGTATCAGGCGTGACCGCAGGTACGATGCGATCCACCATGGTTGACGGGAACGTGACGTTAGCCTCGATCCAGTCCGCCAGCTCACCGTCTACCGCCCGGGCATAGGAGCAGGTTACGTTGCGCATCACATGACCGTTTTCCGGCATGTTGTCGCAGGACATCACGCTAAAGGCCGGTAACCCCGCCGCTTTGCGACGCGCCAGCGCTTCCACCACCACACCCGGTGCGGACGTCGGCTGATGCGGGTTTTGCAGGTCGGCGGCGATGAATGGATGATCGAGCATCAGTTGCCCGGTTGCGGGAGAGTGACAGTAGCCCTTCTCGGTAATGGTCAGTGAAACAATCGCCACCTGCGGTTCGCACATCGCTGCCAGTACGGTCTCCAGCCCGTCAACCTGCGCGTGGTGGGCCTTTTTGACCACGCCCACCACGCGGGATGTCCACGCTTCGGCGGACATCTCCGCTACGGTATAGAGGTTATCCTGCGCCTTCAGGTCGGCAATTTGCTGCTCGCCGCCAATCAGGTTGACCTCACAGTAGCCCCAGTCGCTGCCATAATCAGACGCGAGGATGTCGGCATACACCGCCTGATGCGCGCGGTGAAAGGCGCCAAATCCCAAATGAACAATGCGTGCTTTAAGGCTGTCGCGATTGTACTGAGGCAGCGTCGCTTTGGCCTGTAATAACGTGTTTTCCATGATTAAGACTCGTTAATTAGAAAGCTGTGGATCGCTGCCGCTTGTTATAAAGCGGCAGCGTCTGCTGACTACACCAACTAGAATGGCAGTTGGGGTAAAAAATCTCTGCCATCCACCATACTGATACTGCCATTTGAGATTTTGATTTATATTAACTTTTGTTCAGGTGGTGTGACACAAAGGCAAAGTTGTGTGACAAGTCACGCAGGCTGTATACCATTACCGCCGTGACGATACCGTGCCGTAGGCCACAGGCTCTTTTGGCGTGGCCTCCGCAGCATCTTCCGCTGCGCTCAAATCACGATCCCGCACTTCGGGCATCAGGCAGGCCGAGACCAGACCAATCACTGAGTAAGCCACCAGCATGGCCACAATCGGCCACCAGGAACCGGTCATGTTACAGAAGATCCCCGCCAGCACCGGACCAAACCCCACCGCCACCAGACCGCCCGCCTCTTTGGAGATAGCCATCCGGGTAAAGCGATTTCGCGAGCCAAACATCTCCGCCATGGTGATATTTTCCAGCGCAAACAGCCCCAGTACCGCGAAATTATGGATAACGATGATGGAGAGCATAATGGTTCCCGGCGCATAGCTTTTATCGACGATGATCGACAGCATCGGGTAGGCCAGAATAATGGCGGAAATATTAAGGATAATGTACGGCAGACGGCGTCCCACTTTATCGGACAGCCAGCCCAGCAGCGGGATAGAGATAAACCCAAGAATGGAGCTTATCATCAGCGCGTCGGTGGGAATGGCTTTATCGAACAGCAACGTCTGGACCAGATAACCGGCCAGAAACGTCTGAATCAGACCCGAGTTGCCCGCCTGACCGAAACGCAGACCGGTCGCCAGCCAGAAAGATTTACTTTTCACCATGGCACCTAACGATGTGTCCGGCTGCGCGGTTTGAGCATCGTTCACTTTCTCAAAGACCGGGCTTTCCTTGAGGTTCATACGCAGCCAGATGGCAAAGATCATCACCACGACGCTGGCGAGGAACGGCACGCGCCAGCCCCAGGCGAGCAGCTGTTCGCGGTCGAGGGCAAAGAACATAACGGCCCAGATAGCGGTCGCGCTCAGCGTCCCGCAGTTAGTCCCCATCGCCACCAGCGAGGAGATGATGCCGCGTTTACCTTTCGGTGCATACTCCGCCAGCATGGTCCCTGCCCCGGAGATCTCTGCCCCTGCCCCGAGTCCCTGAATGATGCGCAGCGTCACCAGCAGTACGGGCGCGAAAATCCCGATCTGTGCATAGGTGGGCAGCACGCCAATCAGCGTGGTGCAGATCCCCATCATGGTGATGGTGATAAACAGTACCTTTTTACGGCCAATGCTGTCGCCCATGCGACCAAAAATAAAGGCGCCGACGATACGTGCGATATAGCCTGCACCGTAGGTTCCCATCGCCAGGATCAGTGCCATCGCAGCGGACTGTTCCGGGAAGAAGATTTCATGAAATACCAGGGCGGCCCCCAGCGAGTAGAGCTGGAAATCCATGAACTCCAGCGCGGTGCCCAGCCAGCCTGAAACGGCGGCTTTCACCAGATCGGAGGTGGTTCTTTGAGGTTGTGCTTGCGTCATAATGGCTATCTCTGAAAGGTAAGATGCGTACCACATAGAGCCCGTCTTCGCGGGCTCTTCACCGCGTGAATTATTCTGGGTTGAACGTGAGCAGGACCTTGCAGCACTGCCTCTGGTCTTTCTCAAACAGTTCAATGGCGTCTGTTACATGGTGATAGTCAAAGGTATGGGTGATCAGTTTTTCCGGGTCGATCAGTCCTTTTGTCAGCCAGTCGATGACGACCGGGAATTTATTGGCGTTCAGGCGCGAGGAGAAAATCGCCAGCTCTTTGCCGGTGATGCCCTGCTGAACAATCTGGCTCGGTTCGCTGGAGAAGCCCATCAGCACGATGCGCGCCGCCGGCGAGGCCAGGGTTATCGCTTCCTGTAAAATGGACGGATGACAGGCGGCATCAATGATTAACGTCGGTTTGATGCCTTTTTCGTCCAGCGCGGCCTGCAACGACTGCTCGCCGTTATTAAAGACCCAGTCCGCGCCGCTGCGCTGGGCCATTGCCAGGCGTTCGTCTATGCGGTCAACCACAATCACCTGTTTCACCTTATAGACGCCCTTCAGCGCCTGCACGGTGACCAGCCCCATCGGGCCTGCGCCGTAGATCAGCGCCACGTCCTGTTCACCAGGGTTGGCCTGCCCCGTCACGTTGGCGGCAATGGTAAATGGCTCAACCATGACGGCGTGTTTATCCGGGATCGCATCCGGGATGCGCCAGGCATTTTTTGCGGGTACCGTTGCATATTCGCTGAAACCGCCGTCGCGGTGAACGCCCAGCACCACCAGCGAGGTGCAGACGTTTGGTTTTCCGACGGAGCACGGGTAGCAGTGTCCGCAGCTGATCACCGGGTCAACCGACACGCGTTCTCCTGACCGGGACGGATCCACGCCCTCGCCAACGGCATCGATCACGCCAAAAAACTCGTGGCCAATCACGCGCGGATACTTCGCAAACGGGTTATGGCCGCGGTAGATGTGGCTATCCGAACCGCAGATCCCGGCGAGTGTGATTTTGACGCGCACTTCGCCTGCGCCTGGCTGCGGGCGTGGACGCGCTTCAATGACCAGCTGGTTCGGCTGTTGAATGACTATGCTTTTCATCGTTCGCTCCTCGTTTACCAGTTCCACAGCGTACCGTCTTCAAGACGTGCCACCGGCAGGTACGCCGGATCGTACGGGTATTTCGCCGCCAGCTTCTCGTCAAACTCAATGCCCAGCCCTGGCTTGTCACCCGGGTGCATATAGCCGTTATCAAAGCGCCAGCTGTGCGGGAAGACGTCGAGCATTTGTTCGGAATAGCCCATATATTCCTGCACGCCAAAGTTCGGTACCCACAGGTCAAAATGCAGCGCGGCGGCATGACACACCGGCGACAGATCCGACGGGCCGTGCGAACCGGTACGTACCTGGTAGAGCGACGCAAAGTCAGCGATGCGACGCATGCCGGTGATGCCGCCCGCATGCGTGATTGTGGTGCGGATATAGTCGATAAGCTGCTCTTCGATAAGCTGCTTGCAGTCCCAGATGCTGTTAAACACCTCGCCCACCGCAATGGGCGTGACGGTGTGCTGGCGGATAAGACGGAAGCAGGCCTGGTTTTCGGCAGGCGTGGGATCTTCCATCCAGAACATACGGAAGTCTTCGATGCTCTTACCGAAGCGCGCCGCCTCAATGGGCGTCAGACGGTGGTGCATATCGTGCAGGAGGTGTTCATTGAAGCCAAATTTACTGCGCACCGCGTCGAACAGTTTGGGTGTGAAATCGAGATATTTCTCGGTCGACCAGAGCTGCTCTTCCGGCCAGTCGCCTTTGGTGGCAGGCTCGTAGGCCAGCCCTTTTCCTTTCGACATGCCGTAGGTGGTTTTCATACCCGGCACACCGCACTGCACGCGGATCGCCTTGAAGCCCATCTCTTTATGACGCGCGTAATCTTCCAGCACGTCGTCAATGGTGTGACCGGTCGTGTGGCAGTAGACCATCACGCCCTCACGGGAGGCGCCGCCCAGCAGCTGGTAGAGCGGCATATTGGCCGCTTTGGCTTTGATGTCCCACAGCGCCATATCCACGGCGGAGATGGCCGACATGGTGACCGGTCCGCGACGCCAGTAGGCGCCTTTATAGAAGAATTGCCAGATATCTTCGATACGGTGCGCGTCGCGACCAATTAACTGCGGGCAGAGGTGATCCTTCAGGTACGAAGCGACGGAGAGCTCGCGTCCGTTCAGCGTAGCGTCACCGAGGCCGACAATCCCGTCATCGGTGGTGATTTTAAGGGTGACAAAGTTCCGCCCCGGGCAGGTAACAAACACGTCAGCCGCGACAATCTTCATAATTCCTTTCCTTACATCGTTCGTTGTGATGTCGGAAATTTACTCAATTGCAATACTACCATACAAGTATAATGATCATAAAATCAGCTGGCGATCACAAAACCGGGGGCTCAGGCCCGCCCCCATCCCGCCACGATAATTAGCATCCCGCACAGAGCAATTAGCGCGCCGGCCCAGTCATATGCGCTAAGCCTGACGCCGTCCACCACGCGTAACCACAGCAGCGCGGTACAGACATATACACCGCCGTAGGCCGCGTAGACGCGCCCACTTGCTGCCGGATGCAGCGTTAAGAGCCAGACAAACAGGGCCAGCGCGACGCTCGCCGGGATTAGCAATAATGCGCTACCTCCCTTCTTCAGCCAGAGCCAGGGCAGGAAGCAACCGACGATTTCGCAGAGCGCGGTGGCAAAAAAAAGCAGCGTGGTTTTGAGCATATTTCACTTCAGGTGAGGATTTATTTAAACATCATACCCGATGATGGCGTTAACTTTTCCATACCTGCGCTGCGGGTATGCCGTCTTTTCTCTTTGGTGTAGAATCTGTAAGGGGTTACTTGATTATCTGCACCCATTTAAAAGGAAACGCTATGACAACATTAAGCAAACGCCTTTGTCTGACAGCCCTGCTGGCGCTGTCATCGTTCGCTTTTGCCGCCTCTGCGACAGCGGAAACCAGCAAACTCATTATTGAGTCTGGTGACAGCGCGCAAAGCCGCCAGAACGCCGCCATGGACAAAGAACAATGGAATGACACCCGTAGCCTTCGTCAGAAGGTCAACAAACGTGCTGAAAAAGAGTGGGATAAAGAAGATGTCGCTTTTGACGCACGCGATAAATGTCAGCAAAGTGCAAACGTCAATGCCTACTGGGAGCCTAACACTCTACGCTGCCTGGACCGTCGCACTGGCCGTACGGTAGCCCCATAATGTCGGCTTCGTGTGACGTTAAGCTCCGTCCGCTGGAGCGTGAAGATCTGCGCTTTGTCCATCAGCTCGACAACAACGCCAGCGTGATGCGCTACTGGTTCGAAGAGCCTTACGAGGCCTTTGTCGAGCTGTCGGATCTGTACGACAAACACATTCACGATCAGAGCGAACGTCGTTTTGTGGTGGAGTGTGGCGGCGAAAAAGCCGGGCTGGTGGAGCTGGTTGAAATCAACCACGTTCACCGTCGGGCAGAGTTCCAGATCATCATTTCGCCTGAGCACCAGGGGAAAGGCCTGGCCTCACGCGCGGCGAAGCTGGCGATGGATTACGGATTCAACGTTCTGAATCTCTACAAGCTGTACCTGATTGTGGACAAAGAGAACGAGAAAGCGATCCATATCTACCGCAAGCTGGGCTTTATGGTGGAAGGCGAGCTGATCCACGAGTTCTTTATCAACGGTGAATACCGCAATACCATCCGCATGTGCATCTTCCAGCATCAGCACCTGGCCGGGCATAAACCCTCAGGCGCCAGCCTGCTGAAACCAACCGCGCAGTGAGTTTGATGACAACCCCTGTCATCAACAATTGCGCCGTCTTTCTTGCCGGGTGGCGCTGCGCTTACCCGGCCTACATTGTGCAATAATATCAATACATTGCTCAGTAGTATTCAATCGTGTTTTTGATGGTGTACTTGCGCTCAACGGCGGGCTTGACGCTGTCATCGGTGATGATCAGATCGCAGCTCACCGGATTGTTGTGTCGATCGTAGTCGCAGCTCTGCTTCACGTTACCCAGCGGCTTGTCGTTTAACAAACTCACTGCCGAGTAATCCATCCTTTTGCGTACGTCTTGAGACGGTGTCGACTGGACAGACAGATGCTGATCCCCGGAGACGGTGGTTTTGCCCAACGGGTAACCATCGGCATCATAGCGGTATTTCACTTCCATCTCTTTGCCGTGCGCCGCCACCACGAAACCGTTATCGTCGGTATCCCACGTTACCCCGGCTGACGGCAGTTCGGCCAGCTGGCATTTCCCCTGCAGCTTCACTTTGCGCTGCTGGGTTTCGGCATCAATGTAGTAATTCGCATCCAGCACCAGCGCCACGCCGGTGTTGGCCTCCAGGTCGTGCAGTTCCAGCGTATCGAAACACCCTTCTGTCGACACGGTGCCCGTCACCCGTTTAGACACTTCGCCCTTCTCGTTGAACAGCGTCTGGGTAAAGTCTTTAACCGGGCCGCGCAGGGGGTCAAAATCAAATTCGTTCGAGAAACTCGCCATCTCCGGCGTAAACGACAGCGGTGCGGAGTTGTTGTCACACCCCACGAGAGTGGCTGCCAGGAGCGTTATCGCTGCATATTTCTTCACATTGATTACCGTACAGAGAGATTATTCCCAATCATATTAGCAAATACAGTTGTTTACACGAAGCCTGCTAAAATTAATGTCTACACACAGAGAAAAGGAGCGACAGATGAAACGGTTACCCTGGATTACCGCCCTGCTGTTAATGAGTGCTTCAACGGCCGCCCTGGCGGCACCCGATTCCTGCGAACGCGTGAAAAGCGATATTCAGCAGAAGATCATCAACAACGGCGTGCCGGAGTCAGGATTCACGCTGAACATTGTGCCGAACGATCAGGCCGATCAGCCGGACGCACAGGTGGTAGGCCATTGTGCCAACGACACCTTTAAAATTCTGTACACCCGCACAGGGAGCGGAGCGGCGTCCGCCAGTCAGGATAATGCGCCAACTGAACCGCAGTAATTTACCCTCAATCCCCTTTGATTTGATAAGGATTAATATTTACTACCCCTAAATCAGTAACACTCACCCCACCATTAGCCCGGTTATCATTTCGGGAAAAATAATACGCAATTACATTGGTGGGGTGAGCCATGTCCGATATCGAACATCACGGCGGGATTAGCCGTCGAACACTCGTGAAATCTACGGCGATAGGATCGCTGGCGTTCGCCGCCGGTAGCGTCTCATTGCCTTTTGGCGTGAAACGCGTTGCCGCCGCAGTGCAAAGCGCCACGAAACCTGCTGACGATAAAGTCGTCTGGGGCGCCTGCTCGGTTAACTGTGGCAGCCGCTGCGCATTGCGTCTGCACGTCCGCGACGATGAGGTGTACTGGGTCGAAACGGATAACACCGGCGAGGATATCTACGGCAATCACCAGGTTCGCGCCTGCCTGCGCGGACGTTCTATTCGCCGTCGCATCAACCACCCTGACCGTCTGAACTACCCGATGAAGCGCGTGGGCAAACGCGGTGAAGGCAAGTTCGAGCGTATCAGCTGGGATGAAGCGCTCAACACCATCACCGCCAGCCTGAAAGACGTGGTCGCCAGATACGGCAATGAATCGGTGTACATCAACTACTCCTCCGGGATTGTCGGCGGCAATATCACCCGCTCCTCCCCTTACGCGTCGCTGGTGGCGCGCCTGATGAACTGCTACGGCGGTTTCCTGAGCCACTACGGCACCTACAGCACGGCGCAAATCGCCTGCGCAATGCCTTACACCTACGGCAGCAATGACGGTAACAGCACCTCGGATATCGAAAACACCAAACTGGTGGTGATGTTCGGCAACAACCCGGCGGAAACGCGCATGAGCGGGGGCGGGATTACCTATTATCTTGAGCAGGCTCGCGAGCGGTCCAACGCGCGTATGATTGTCATCGATCCGCGCTATACCGACACGGCAGCCGGACGTGAAGATGAATGGATCCCAATTCGTCCAGGGACCGATGCCGCGCTGGTGGCCGGTCTGGCATGGGTAATGATTAACGAAAATCTGGTCGACCAGCCTTTCCTCGACAAGTACTGCGTCGGCTACGACGAAAAAACGCTGCCGGAAGGCGCGCCGGCTAACGCGCACTACAAAGCGTATATTCTCGGCCAGGGCGATGACGGAACGGCGAAAACCCCGGAGTGGGCCTCGCGCATTACGGGCATACCGGCCGATCGTATCGTTAAGCTTGCCCGGGAGATCGGTTCTGCGAAGCCAGCCTATATCTGCCAGGGCTGGGGTCCACAGCGTCAGGCGAACGGCGAATTGACGTCCCGCGCCATCGCGATGCTGCCGATCCTGACCGGCAACGTAGGGATCAACGGCGGTAACAGCGGCGCGCGTGAGTCGACGTACACCATCACCATCGAACGGATGCCGCTGCCGGAAAACCCGGTCAAAACGCAGATCTCCTGCTTTAGCTGGACGGACGCCATCGCCCGCGGACCGGAAATGACCGCCCTGCGCGACGGGGTGCGCGGTAAAGATAAGCTGGATGTGCCGATTAAGTTCATCTGGAACTACGCGGGTAACACCATCATCAACCAGCACTCCGATATCAATAAAACCCACGATATCCTGCAGGATGAGAGCAAGTGCGAAATGATTGTCGTCATCGATAATTTCATGACGTCGTCAGCGAAGTATGCCGATATCGTGTTGCCGGATTTAATGACCGTCGAGCAGGAAGATATTATTCCTAACGATTACGCCGGGAACATGGGTTACCTGATTTTTCTCCAGCCCGTCACCGCACCGAAGTTTGAACGCAAGCCCATCTACTGGATCATGAGTGAAGTGGCGAAACGTCTTGGGCCGGATATCCATCAGAAATTCACCGAAGGACGGACGCAAGCGCAATGGCTGCAGTATCTGTATGCCAAAATGCTCGAAAAAGACCCTCAACTGCCGTCCTATGATGAGCTGAAGAAAATGGGCATTTATAAGCGCAAAGATCCGAACGGACACTTTGTGGCGTATAAAAAGTTCCGCGAAAACCCGGAAGCCAATCCGCTGAAAACGCCATCGGGTAAGATTGAAATTTACTCGAGTAAGCTGGCTGAAATTGCAGCGACCTGGGAACTGGCAAAAGACGAAACCATCAGCCCTCTTCCCGTCTATGCCTCAACATTTGACGGTTGGGATGCCCCCGCGCGCGCGCAGTATCCTCTGCAGCTGTTTGGCTTCCATTTCAAAGCCCGTACCCACTCTAGCTACGGTAACGTTGACGTGCTGAAAGCGGCCTGCCGCCAGGAGGTCTGGCTTAATCCTCTCGATGCCGAAAAACGCGGCATTAAGAACGGCGATACGGTGCGCGTGTTTAACGATCGCGGTGAGGTGAGAATTGAAGCGAAAGTCACGCCTCGCATCATGCCCGGCGTGAGTGCCATGGGCCAGGGCGCCTGGCATGACGCCAATATGAATGGCGATCGTATCGACCACGGCTCCTGCATCAACACCCTGACGACCCATCGCCCGTCTCCGCTGGCCAAGGGCAACCCGCAGCACACCAACCTGGTACAGATTGAGAAGGTATAAGGGGTGAAACGGATGGCCGTGGTTTATTCTATGGTGTGTATTACTGATTAACACAGTCGCGCGGGCGTGCCCCGCGCAAGCAAGGAAGGTTTAATGAAAGACGTCTTACAGCGTGAATCGTTCGCGTTCAGCGCCCGGGTGCTGGGCGCGCTGTTTTATTTCGCTCCTGACAGCGAGCAGACTGCGCCCCTGGTACAGGCTCTTATCGCTGGCGAATGGGTTCAGGACTGGCCCCTGTCTCCGGAAACGCTGCAGCCCGTTGCCGATACCTTTGCCACGTCTTCCGATGAGCCGCTGACGGACGCCTGGCAACGGTTGTTTATTGGCCCTTATGCCCTGCCCGCGCCGCCGTGGGGTTCCGTATGGCTGGATCGCGAATCCGTGCTGTTTGGTGACTCAACCCTTGCGCTGCGCCAGTGGATGCGTGAAAACGGCATCGCTTTTGAGATGCAGCAGAACGAACCGGAAGATCATTTCGGTACCCTGCTGCTGCTGGCGGCGTGGCTGATTGAGAATGGCCGCGATTCGGAGTGCGACCAGCTCCTGGCGTGGCACCTGCTGCCGTGGAGTACCCGCTTCCTGTCGGTATTTGTCGACAATGCGGGTCATCCGTTTTACACCGCGCTGGGCAGGCTTGCGCAGCTGACGCTGGCGGACTGGCGATCCGCGCTGGTTATCCCTGTTGCGGAAAAGACGCTGTATCGCTAAGGGATGTGATGAGGTGTTGAGATTGTCCGCTTGCGGTCTTGCTTGTGCCGGAAGCGGATTTTTAAAAAAAGATAACAGATAAACCTCTTCATCCAGGCAGGTGAATTCCTCATTTTTATTTCCTCAACCTTAACCATTCAGAGCCCTTCTTAGCCCTTAATGAAAGCGACGTAATATGTGTGGCTCGTATGTCCGCAATTGTTCTAAATGCTTAACGCTCATTACTTATGTATGACGCGCCAGCCCATGATTATTTATTTAATACCCGGTGAATGTGAATTTTTTGTCTGATTTAGCTATAAAAATCACTGATGCCGTATGAAACATTTTAATAATGATTAAATCTGATGCCATACGTAATGACCTTCAACTTTAGATGCGATATAACGTCCCCCGAACACAAGTTAACAATATCATAACATTACAAAGGTTAAGCAAATGAAGCAGGTTGGCATCGTCGGTTGGCGAGGAATGGTAGGTTCTGTTTTGTTACAGCGAATGGTCGAAGAGAACGACTTCGACGGTATTTCTGTGCATTTTTACAGTACTTCAAGTGCAGGTGTCGCCGGTCCTGTCATTGGTGGCGTCGGCTATACGCTAAAAGATGCTAATTCAATCAATGCCCTGTCCGAAATGGATATCATTATAACCTGTCAGGGCGGTGATTATACTAAAGCAATATATCCTGATTTGATTGATCATGGCTGGAAAGGCTACTGGATTGATGCGGCCTCAGCGTTACGGATGGATGAGAAAGCCTGTATTATTCTCGACCCCGTCAATCGTTCTAATATTGATCGTGCAATCAAAGAAGGAATTAAACTTTTTGTGGGTGGCAACTGCTCCATCACCCTGAGTCTTATGGGGCTTGCTGGACTGATAAAGGCTGACTTAATCGAATGGATGAGCGTAATGACGTATCAGTCTGCATCAGGTGCAGGGGCTAAATATGTTAGAGAATTAATCGCTCAAAGCGCATATATCAGCCAGCATTTATCCTCAGATGAACTCATGTCATCAGGATCGGTGCTTCCTTTAGTCAATAAAGTCAGTGAGCTTATTAACAGTGCTGACATGCCCATCCAGAATTTCGGCGTACCTCTTATGGGCAGCATCATTCCATGGATTGATAGCGATTTAGGCGATGGGAATAGCCGCGAAGAGTGGAAAGGTGAGGCAGAAACGAACAAGATTCTTGGGCTTTCTCCAGGTACAATCCCGGTAAACGGTTTGTGTATTCGTGTCGGCGTGATCCGGTGCCATAGTGCTGCCATCACCCTGAAGCTCAAGCGTGAAGTCAGCGAAAAAGAATTCGCAAGCTTAGTAACGCATTCCCACCCCTGGGTTAACTACGTACCCAATAACAAGGATGAAAGTGTCAGTCGATTGACCCCAGCTTACATCAGCGGTTCGCTACAGGTTGGCGTTGGCCGTTACAAAAAAATGTCCCTGAATAATGACCCTATTTACTCGGTTCTGACGGTGGGCGATCAGCTATTATGGGGGGCGGCAGAACCGTTGCGCCGGATGTTGAATATTTTGCTTGGCAAAATATAAGTCGAATTTTACGAGTAAAACATCTCGTGACGGAATCACTGCAAATCCACCAGAGCGAAAACGAATATAACCCCTACATTTAGTGGTTGCTATGTGAAGGTAGTTCATCCATCCTGCTTGTAACCGCGGGCAGGACGGAGTCACATTTTGTGGGTAATCCAATCCTTGAGAAAACCATCGTCATCTTTCTTCTCATCTTGTGGATAATCAGTGCATTCAGGGCGAGGAAAAGAAAATGTTCTGACCCCGCTATTGAAGCAGCTGATGCCAGAGAACGCCATGAATGGCGCTATTTCAGATGGGGGTTCCGGACGATACAAGTGGCAGCGACAATATATATCTTTGTTCAGCTGTTTCAGGTATTAATGAGATAAGATACGTCACTTTCAAACTCCCCGTGGGCGACGTTTTTCGTTACACAATCGGGTTATCGCCTGCCTCTCCCGTCAACTGCGTTACGCCCGCTGCGGCAAGCACGCTCCAGCGGGCGGTGAGCTTGTGGTTCCAGTCAAGATCCATCGACCAGGCGTAAATCCCTGCGCCGGCGTCATGTCGGGCAAACCCCGATGCCGCCGACTGGGCATCGCTCACGCCGTAATACGTTTGCATATACTTGCTGGAGCCCCAACTGCTGGTCAGCGCCAGCGTTACCGCATTTTACGCACACCTGACTATATCTCCCCCTTAAAAGCCGTACCACTGCATAGTGAGGCGCGCATTGACGCCGCGAAGGAGTCCGTGCCGCTAACGTCGCTCATACCGGAGCGAATGGCCGAGCTGGAACCGTTAGCCTCAGCGCGCAGAATTGAACTGGAATTCTTCGCCGAGGAGAACATCCGGATTAGCGGCGTCAGGCAAAGTTTGATATCGCTGATAGACAATCTGATTGAAAATGCCGTGAAGTACAGCCCTGAGTGCGTCCGCAGAAGGTGGCCTCCTGGTGACGGTTGCCTTCCCGAACCGCACGTTTAGCTAAACCAGAACAGGGTGTTTGATCGCAAATGCCGCAGATTGCTTCAAAAAAATTACCCTATTTGTTATATTGTTGTTTATTGCTTATTCACCTCTGCGGTGCCAAAAAGAACAAGATTCACCGCGACCCAGGACAGAGAAATGTTAGATTACCGCTTCCCGACAGCTTTGCAGATGGTCCTCAGCGTAGCGATGGCGGAGCAATTAGGTAAACGTTCGACGAGTGGCGTTCTGGCCTACGGCCTGGAAGCCAACCCGAGCTTTATCCGCAAATTGATGGTTCCCCTTACGCGTGACGGAATTATCGTCTCCACGCTTGGCCGCAACGGCTCCATTCATCTTGGGCGCCCGCCGGAAGAGATCACCCTGCGTGACATCTACCTTTCGGTCACTGAAGATAAAAAGCTGTGGGCGTCGCGTCCTGACGTACCGGCTCGCTGTGTGGTCAGCGCTAACGCCTGCTGGTACTTTAAATCGGTATCCGAAGAAGCTGAGCAGGCTTCGCTGGCGGTATTAGCCCGACACACCGTGGCAAGCGCGCTGGAAGAGGTCAAAAAAGCCGATAGCAGCGGCTGCGATCCGGTACCTGAGCTTATGGCCCAGTATAAAGAAACGTTTTAACGGTTGATCTGATGTGAAAAAAAGCGCCTTACTGTGAAGGCGCTTTTTTGTTTTCTGCAACATCCCTATGCAGGCAGAACCTCCCTTTCCTCTTTACCGCGCGTAACGAATTTACGCAGCGTCACGTAAAACACCGGCGTCAGGAACAGACCAAACAACGTGACGCCCAGCATCCCGGAGAAGACCGTAATCCCGGTGACACCGCGCACTTCTGCGCCCGCGCCGTGGCCAAGGATCAGCGGAATGGTTCCGGCGATAAAGGCAATGGAGGTCATCACAATCGGGCGTAAACGCAGGCGGCAGGCCTCCAGCGCGGCTTCCATGATACCTTTGCCCTGAATTTCCAGCTCGCGGGCAAACTCCACGATAAGAATCGCGTTTTTACACGCCAGCCCCATCAGTACCACCAGCCCAACCTGCACGAACACATTGTTATCGCCACCGGTCAGCCAGACGCCAAACAGCGCGGACAACATTGTCATCGGCACGATAAGGATCACCGCCAGCGGCAGCGTCCAGCTTTCATACAGTGCCGCTAGCACCAGGAAGGCCAGCAGCACCGCGACCGGGAAGACGATCAGCGCCGTATTACCTTGTGTCGCCTGCTGGAAGCTCAGATCCGTCCATTCAATATTCATTCCGTTCGGCAATATCTGCTTAGACATACCTTCCAGCTGCGTCATCGCCTGGGCGGACGAGAGTACGCGCGGGTCGGCATCGCCAATCAGGTCTGCCGCCGGGTAGCCATTGTAGCGGATCACCGGATCCGGCCCGTAGGTGGTGCTGATATTAACCATACTGCCAATCGGCACCATTTCGCCCTGGTTATTACGGGTACGTAAGTTCGCAATATCCTCCACGCTCTCACGGTACGGTCCGTCGGCCTGCGCCATTACACGCCAGGTACGCCCGAACTGGTTGAAGTCATTCACATAAGACGAGCCCAGATAGGTTTGCAGCGTACCGAACAGATCGGTCAGCGACACGCCCTGCGCTTTCGCCTTGTCACGGTCAACCTGCACGTCCAGCTGTGGAACGTTGGCCTGGTAGGTCGAGATCGGGAAATGCATCCCCGGCGTCTGCATAATCGCACCGGACATGGTATTCACCGCGTTCTGCAATGCGCCATAGCCAAGACCGGCACGATCCTGAATGTAGAGGGAATAGCCCGACCCCTGCCCCAGCCCCAAAATCGGCGGCGGCAGAATGGAGAAGCCAAAGCCCTGCTGGATTTGCGCAATTTTCGCGTTGATTTCAGCGTTAATTTCCGCAGCACTGTGTTTACGCTGGTCGAACGGCTTCAGGCCAAAGAAGACCGTTCCGGTGTTCGGCGTATTGGTGAACTGCAGCGCATTCAGACCCGGGAAAGCAACCGCATAGTCCACGCCTTCGGTATTCATCCCGATTTCGCTCATTTTGCGGATCACCGCATCAGTACGCGCCAGCGACGAGCCTTCGGGCATTTTCACACCACCAATCAGGTACAGCTTATCCTGTGTCGGAATAAAGCCACCGGGAACCGCTTTAAACATGACGCCTGCGGCACACAGCAGCAGCAGATACACCACAAACACCGCGCCACGTCGGCCAAGCGTTTTACCCACCAGCCCCTGATAGCCAGTCGAGCTACGGTGGAAAAAGCGGTTAAACGGTCGGAAAATCCAGCCGAACAGACGATCGATAAGCCGGGTCGGGAAATCTTTCGGTGCGCCGTGCGGTTTTAACAGCAGAGCAGCCAGCGCTGGCGAGAGCGTCAGCGAGTTGATAGCGGAGATCACCGTCGAAATGGCAATCGTTACCGCAAACTGTTTGTAGAACTGGCCGGTGACGCCAGAAAGGAACGCCATCGGCACAAACACCGCGCACAATACCAGCGCAATCGCGATAATCGGCCCGGACACTTCACGCATCGCCTGATGCGCCGCCGCAAGCGGAGCAAGCCCCTCTTCGATATTTCGCTCGACGTTTTCCACCACCACGATGGCATCATCCACCACGATACCGATAGCCAATACCAGCCCGAACAAACTCAGGGTATTAAGCGAAAAGCCCAGCAGGTAGAGAACGCTGAACGTCCCCACGACCGAGACCGGCACCGCGATCAGCGGAATGATCGACGCACGCCAGGTTTGCAGGAAGAGGATCACTACCAGTACGACCAGCACTACCGCTTCCAGCAGCGTTTGCACCACCGCACGGATAGAATCGCGCACGAATACCGTCGGATCGTAAGGTGCCGCCCACTTCATATCTTCCGGGAAACGGGTGGACAGTTCCGCCATTTTAGCGCGCACCGCGTTAGACAGATCGATGGCGTTTGCGCCAGGAGACTGGAAGATACCGATCCCGACCGCGTCTTTATTGTTAAGCTGCGAACGCAACGCATAGCTGCCCGATCCCATTTCAATACGCGCCACGTCGCGCAGGCGTACCAGCGACCCGTCCTGAGACGTTTTGAGAATGATATTGCCAAACTCTTCTTCGGTATGCAGACGCCCCTGGGCGTTAATGGAGATCAGGAAATCGCTCTCCTTCGGCAGCGGCTCGGCGCCCAGCTGCCCGGCCGATACCTGCACGTTTTGCTCCTGCATCGCCGTGACGACATCCGAGGCGGTCAGCCCGCGCGCCGCTACTTTATTGGGATCCAGCCAGACGCGCATCGCGTATTCGCCTGAGCCAAAAATCTGGATCTGGCCGACACCGGGCAGACGCGCCAGTTCGTCCTTCACTTTCAGCGTGGCGTAGTTGCGCATATACAGAGAGTCATATTTACCGCCAGGCGAAAACAGATGCACCACCAGAGTCAGCGTAGGAGACTGTTTCTGCGTCGTGATGCCCAGACGGCGCACATCCTCCGGCAGACGCGCCTCGGCCTGCGCCACGCGGTTTTGTACCTGAACCTGCGCCTGATCCGGGTCGGTTCCCGGACGGAAAGTGACGGTCGTCACCAGCACGCCATCAGAACCCGCGACGGATTTCATGTACATCATGTTCTCAACGCCGTTGATCGCCTCTTCCAGCGGCGTCGCCACGGTCTCAGCAATCACTTTCGGGTTGGCGCCCGGGTACTCCGCGCGCACCTGCACGCTTGGCGGTACGACATCAGGGTATTCGCTCACCGGCAACAGCGGGATGGCGATTAATCCTGTGATAAAAATCAGAATCGACAGGACGGCAGCGAAAATCGGCCTGTCGATAAAAAAGCGGGAAAAGTCCATGGGTAGGATTCTCAGGTCAGATGATCAGTTGAGGGCGGTGCTGGCGGTCATGGCGACGGTTTTCGCGTTAACCGGCATACCCGGCATAAACACTTTTTGTAAACCATCGACGATGACTTTATCGCCGGGTTTCAGCCCCTGCTGCACGATGCGTAAGCCGTCCGCCAGGCGCCCTGGCGTAATATCGCGTCGCTGTGCTTTGCCCTCTTTATCCACGATATAAACATATTTGCGATCCTGATCGGTCAGCACCGCTTTGTCGTCAATCAGCGTGGCCTGGAATTCAGCGCTGCCCGGCAGGCGAACGCGAGCGAAGAGGCCCGGCGTGAACTGACGCTGCGCGTTATCCAGCAGCGCGCGCATACGGATCGTGCCGGTACTCGGCGCCAGCTGATTATCCAGGAAATCCACTTTGCCCTGATGGGGATACCCCTCCTCACCCGCCAGGCCAATTTCAACCGGTAGTGCAGTGTGATTGCTGGACGCCCCCTGCCCGCTGCGGGCGAGGTTTTGATAGTGGAGGTAGGTTGACTCATCCACGTCAAAGTAGACGTAAACCGTCTTCTGCGAGACCAGCGTTGTCAGCACGCTGGCGCTGTCGCCCGCCGTGACCAGATTACCGCTGGTGATCAACGCGCGGCTGGCACGGCCATCAATCGGTGCCGTTACTTTCGTGAAATCGAGGTTAAGCTGAGCGGCGTCTACCGCAGCCTGCGCGGCGCGAATATCGGCCTGCGCCTGAATGGCGGCCGCACGGCGCTGCTCCCACTCTTCACGGGATACCAGGTTGGTATTGATGAGTTTATCGGTACGGTTAGCCTCGCTTCGGGCCAGGCTGGCCTGCGTTTTGGCTCTCTCCAGCGTCGCCTGCGCCTGCTCCAGCGCGGCACGATAGGTTCTGTCATCAATCGTGAACAGCACCTCACCCTTTTTCACCTCCTGGCCGTCGGTGAAATTCACTTTGTCGATATAGCCAGAGACGCGGGGGCGAAGCTGAACGCTCTCCACGGCTTCGATCCGGCCGTTAAAGCTATCCCACTGACTAATGGATTTCACAACCACATCAGCAGCATTGACGGCGGGCGCAGGTGGTGCAGCATTTTGCGCGGCGCTGTTATCACATCCGACAAGCAACAGGGAGAGCAATATCGCTCCCAGCGCATGCAGAGGTTCGTTTCCCCAGGTTTTTTGCAGGCTCATTATTTTTATTCCGGTAATTGTAGCCGCCGGGCAAGACGCGGCAGGAGGCACCGCGCCACTTCCTTTGTCCGGGCTGGCTTAAGGCCATTTGTGTCGTTCATCGCCACAAAACTGTAACAGTTGCGAATACACTATTCGCGGCGATTGTAGGAAGGCGCTTAACTAAGTGCAAGAATAATTGTTGCACTTTATGTGCTATTCGATCGGATGTTAAAAAGACCCGTTTCAGGTAAGGATTTAAATGCAACAATAAAACTTGCAATTGCTGCAAAAACGCGCCACCTTTAAATGCAACAGATAAAGATACCATTTAACAGGCTGCGTGGAGGTAACCCGATGAACACGGGCGCATTTATGCATGATTTACTCGACTGGATTGACAACAACCTTGATAGCCGTCTGGATATTGAGTCCGTCGCCAGGCGCTCCGGCTATTCGAAATGGCACCTTCAGCGCCTGTTTAAAGAACATACGGGCTACCCTCTCGCCGGGTACATTCGCGCGCAAAAGCTGCAAAAATCCGTTGAGCGCTTAACCCACAGCGACGAACCGATTCTGAACGTGGCGATCGCGTTGGGTTTTGACTCTCAGCAATCCTTCAACCGCAGTTTTAAACGGCAATATGGCCAGGCTCCAGGCGCATGGCGGCGCAGTGTGGCCTGCCGTGAAACCCAGCAGGCGCACACGTAACGCACATTTTGCTGCAACTTTTTCCGGCCTCTGTTATACTGTACATAAATACAGTATGAGAGGTGCGTGATGGCTGTTGAAACAAAATATGTTGTCGTAAGAAAAGGTGAAGAGAAAATGACATTTGCCAGTAAGAAAGAGGCTGACGCTCACGACAAACTGCTTGATATGGCAGAGGCGTTTACCGACTGGCTTTTGCAAAGCGGAATGCAGATGGATGAAACGCAGGCTGAAGATCTTGGCCTGTATCTCGCCGAGCAGAAAGATGCCGTGCAGCATATTTTGCGAACCAGTAAGCTCCCGGCTCTTGATACCCCTGCTGACGATAAAACCGAGTCAGGTGCAGCTGACAGTAAAAAAATCAGGGCGGTTAAAGCGGCCTGATGGCCACATCATCATTCCTGTTGCCCGGTCTGCTGTGGTAACGCATCGCAGACCTCTTGTAACTCATTAAAAAACCTTGCCACATGGAAACCATCGCAGACAGAATGATGTACCTGAACGGCGAGAGGTAATAATACCCTGCCCGCTTGCTCGTAATATTTTCCAAGCGTAAACATAGGGGCAAAAAAGTTTTTCATATTAGCCACGCTAACGCTGAAGCTCGTAAAACTTACCCACGGAATGCCGGATATAAAAAAGATATTTTCCCTGGATTCTTCTTTTGGCCAATACGCAAGTTTATCGCCATAGCGAGCCATGTCTTCAGAATAGGTTTTCTGAAAGTGCTGTATATCGCCATCGTAATGACTCCATAATGATGAAAAGGTCTCTGTTTCATTATGGAAAATCGTATAATTTGGATGAATTTCATTCCATATGACAAGCTCATTGTCCTTCATGGCCATACGGAATTCTGGGTGACGGTTAACGACTTTAGCAACGAGAAAAATAATCGTCGGATAAAACTTCCAGCCAACGTTTTTAATATGGCTTAGCAGCACGGTAATATCGACCAACACCGTCTGGTTAAACGTCGATTGAGCAAACCCCTGAAATACCTCAAAATGCTCCTTTCTTGCCCAACGGGATAAATCAACAGCCGTATATTCCGGGATTATTTTTTCCATTTTTAAGCCTTTGTTGAGCAAGCAGATCTTGACGTTAGCCTAAGTTTTTTTCCTGACTTAAGCAAGCAGGGGCCTGCAGTTCACATGTCGAAGAAAAACACGTTCACAGAAATTACATTTTCAGCGTATCAATAACGGCCCTCAAAGCCGGCGATACGTTGCGGTGCGGATAATAAAGATACAGCCCGTCCATGCGCAGGCTATAGCGCTGCAATACGCGGATAAGCGTTCCTTTTTCAAGATCATCAGCCACCAGCTCAAGCGGAACATAAGCCAGCCCAAGCCCAAGACGGGCGGCTTGGGCTTCCATATAGCTGTCTGACAATGCCCACTGCCCTTCTGGCCGATGGGTGATTTTTTTCCCGTCCTCGACCAGTTCCCACTGATAATCACTTCCATCAGCAAACTGATAGGCAATGCAGGGATGCGCCACTAAATCAGCTGGCGTCTGGGGAAAACCATAACGCCTGAAGTGCCCCGGTGCAGCCACTACGGCCATTTCCATATCGGGCGTGATGCGCACCGCAATCATTCCCTGACTGACCTCAGCTCCCAGCCTGACACCCGCATCAAACCGCTCGGTGATGATGTCGACGAAGCGGCTTTCATTTATGAGTTCCAGCCTGATATCCGGGTAACGCTGTTTAAAAATGGCGAGCTTTGGCAGCAGGCATTTGTCGATGGCGTGCTGACTGGCGTTAATGCGCACCGTGCCGGACGGTGTCTGACGATAATGTGCGAGGGTCGCCAGACCCGAATCAAGTGCATCGAACGCGGATTCGGCTGTCTGATAGAGCTGCTCTCCGGCGTGGGTTAACGACAGCTTACGCGTGGTGCGAACGAGAAGCTGGACGCCCAACCGCTCCTCCAGCTCGCGCACCGAGCGGCTCACCCCGGATTGCGCCAGCCCAAGCCGCTGCGCAGCCGCGGTGAAACTTCCCTCCCGCACCACCTGCATAAACAGATACAGCTCATTGTAGTTTTCTCGCTTCGCCATTACGCCCCGCAATTCATAACAATTTGATATTAATTCTAGCAGATTATGGCCTCTAATCAGCACTCATTCTGCTAACTATAATGGCCGCAACACAACACCGCAGGGTATCGATACATGAAAACATTCACCCAAAAACTGTCTGTTGCGATGCTGCTATGCGCATCATTAAGTGGAGTGACAACCATGAGTTATGCAGAAGCCACCAATCCTAACGCCCCCGTCTCGATGGTTACAGCCTGGGACAAAACCTTTGCCAAAAGTGACCGGGTTGACCACCGTAAGGTCTCCTTCCAGAACCGTTACGGTATTACCCTGGTAGGCGATCTCTATCTTCCTAAAAACCGTGGCGACCGTAAGCTGGCAGCGATTGCCGTCAGCGGGCCATTTGGCGCGGTCAAAGAACAGTCCAGCGGTCTCTACGCGCAGACCCTGGCGGAAAAGGGGTTTGTAACCCTGGCGTTCGACCCTTCCTGGACGGGCGAAAGTGGCGGCCAGCCGCGCAACGTCGCGTCACCGGACGTCAACACCGAAGACTTTAGCGCCGCGGTTGATTTCCTGGGCGTGCAGAAAGAGGTCGACCGTAACCGCATTGGCATCCTTGGGATCTGCGGCTGGGGCGGTATGGCGCTGAATGCGGCATCCATGGATACGCGCATCAAAGCTGTCGCCACCAGCGTAATGTATGACATGAGCCGGGCGATGGGTCACGGCGTAGGCGACGGCAAAGATCGTTATTCTTCGGCAGATCGCCATGCTGTGCTGCAGTACCTGAATGAACAGCGCTGGAAGGATGCCGGGAACGGCACCTTTGCACAGGGCGGCCATGACATTTATGTTGACGAGAACGGCAAAGTGACCGCGTCAGAACGTATTCTGCCAGAAGCCTTGCCCGCCAACCCGAATCCGGTGCTGAAAGAGTTTTATGACTACTACCGCATGCCGCGTGGCTTCCACGCGCGTTCCGTCAACTCAACCGGCGCATGGACGGCAACTATGCCGCTCTCGTTCATGAACATGCCGCTGCTGAGCTATGCCGGAGAGATCGCTATCCCGACGCTTATCGTGACCGGCGAAAAGGCGCACTCCCGTTATTTCGCCGAAGATGCGTTTAACGCGGTCGGCAGCAAGCAGAAAGAACTGGTGATTGTCCCGGGCGCCAACCATGTCGATCTCTACGACAATGCTGCCGGGAAGATCCCATTCGCTCAGTTTGAACAATTCTTTAAAAACAGCCTGAAATAAACCTCCCTGCTGCCCGTTTCGACGGGCGGCTCTCTTCGCGAAATCAGACGATGTCCACATTAAACCACACCACTTCACAGCATGAGGAACATGCGTACTGGGGAGGCATTTTTGCCATGACCCTTTGCGTATTCGTCCTGATTGCCTCGGAATTTATGCCCGTGAGCCTGCTCACCCCGCTTGCCGCAGATTTAGGCGTGACGGAGGGGCTTGCAGGCCAGGGCATTGCTATCTCCGGCGCGCTGGCGGTACTGACCAGCCTCTTCCTCTCCCGGCTTGCCGGGAATATGAATCGTAAACACCTTCTGCTGGGCATGACGATACTGATGGCGCTCTCGGGGCTCATTATTGCCTTCGCCCAGAACTATCAGACGTATATGACCGGTCGCGCGCTGATCGGCATCGCCATCGGCGGGTTCTGGTCCATGTCGGCGGCAACGGCTATTCGCCTGGTTCCCCATCATCAGGTCACGCGCGCGCTGGCTATTTTCAACGGTGGTAACGCGCTGGCAACGGTCGTGGCCGCCCCGCTAGGCAGCTACCTGGGTGCAACCATTGGCTGGCGCGGTGCCTTCCTTTGTCTGGTGCCCGTGGCAATCGCCGCATTCCTGTGGCAGTACGTTAGCCTGCCAAATATGAGCGGGCGTAAAAACGGTGCGTCAGGTGAAGGCGTCTTTCGGCTATTTCGCCAGCCTGTCGTATCCGTCGGTCTGATAGCCTGCAGCCTGTTCTTTATGGGACAGTTTGCGCTGTTTACCTATGTGCGCCCATTTCTCGAGACCGTCACGCACGTCAGCGCCTCCGGGCTATCGCTGATTTTGCTCGCCATCGGCATTGCCGGATTTGTTGGCACCCTTCTCGTTACTCTGGTTCTGAACGCGGCGTTTTACCTGACGTTAATAGCGATTCCACTGCTGATGGCCGCCATCGCTGGCGCGTTGATTTTGACCGGGCATAACGTGTGGATTGTTGCCCTGCTGTCAGGCTTGTGGGGAATGCTGGCGACGGCAGCACCGACGGGCTGGTGGGCGTGGGTCGCCCGAACGCTACCGGAGGATGCCGAAGCGGGCGGAGGGTTAATGGTCGCGGTGATCCAACTCGCCATTGCACTGGGTTCAACGGCGGGCGGTATGGTGTTTGATCGCCTCGGCTGGCAGAGCACGTTTGCCCTGAGCGGCATAGTGCTGCTTTGTGCAGCTGCGTTGACGTTTATGCTTTCACGCCTCCGCGAAAGCGCCTCATGGAAATAACGGCGTAGCGTGAGGTTTCAGTTTGGAATACTTTTCGTAAGGATATTTTATTTAATTACTAAACCCTCAACGTCGCCAGAGGGAATAATAATTAAGCAATATCCTGGACAGCCCGTCGACACGCTTTGCTAGCCTGATTATTCAGGCAAAGCTCACCCCGGAGGTATTCTTGCTGATTAAACTCAAGAAAGAACGAACGCACCAGGAGGATCGCCGGCTTGCTCTCTGGCTGGCGACCTCAGCAGGTTTGCTCAACGCCATTGCCCTTGGGGCCTTTGGCTTTTTCCCCTCTCATATGACCGGCAACACCTCACAATTATCCAGCGAAGTCTCCTCCACCGATCTGAGCGATATCATTTTCTTTGGCTCGATTATTCTCTCCTTTGTGGCGGGTGCAATCCTTGCGCGTCTTATCGTGATATGGGGCATTATCCATAACGTCAGGCTGGTTTTTTGCCAAATCCTTTTTGTCGAAGGGATATTATTAACCGGCGTATCTCTCTACGAGATGTATTTCCATGCGCTCACCAGCAACCGCGAGATTATTATTTTCCTGTGCTGTCTGATGGGCATTCATAATTCAACCTCCACACAGCTTTCCGGCGGACGGGTGAGATCGACGCACATTACCGGCACGCTGACGGACGCGGGAATTTCCCTGGCCTCCGTCACGGTTGCCATGCTTCGCAGGGATTACTCCAAAGATACCGCGGCACAAAAAAGTCAGTTGAAAACCCACTTAACCACCCTTTTCTCGTTCATTACCGGGGGTATCGCCGGGTTACTGCTCTTCAGATGGGTTGGCTTCAACGCCATGCTGGCGCTCGGGTTGATGCTCTCCGTTGTCGCGACCGTATCGATTATCAGTATCTCAGTGCGTGTTCGCCGTGTACGCCCCCTACTCAGCAGATAAAGCTCTCAGGCAGGGTGACAGGAACATCGCGATACGTGACCCTGTCACTTTATGGGCTGCGCTTTAGGACTATTCTGCCTGCGCCATATTCAGCCCTTACGCCATAAGGCCTGACTTAAGGTTGTCACGCTTTTCATAGGGTTACTGATTTTCCCCCTTCGCTGGAACCCTTCCCAAACGCTTGCTATAGGTCAATTACCCCTGCCGAAACATGGCATAACAACAGGCAACCGGTGGTTGCTATAACGCATGCGCACAGGGAGACACACCGCAATGCACTCATTACTCAAACGTTCGCTGCTGTTTGTTGGCGCGATTATCATGGTTCTTGCCCTTCTCATCTGGGGGATCGGACTTGAGACAATCAAGGCGCGTCAGGTTGACCTGATTTATCTCGGGCAACAGCACATGATCCTGGTTTTCTCGTCGATGTTTTTTGCCCTGCTGGTCGGTATTCCGGCCGGTATCCTGCTGAGCCGCCCGGCCGCGCGGGGTATCGCCGAATATGTGATGCAAATTTTCAACGTGGGTAACACGCTGCCACCGCTGGCCGTGCTGGCCCTGGCGATGGTGGTGATTGGCATCGGCGATACGCCCGCCATCATCGCGCTGTTTCTTGCCTCGCTGCTGCCCATTGTGCGCAATACCTACGCGGGACTGTGTTCCGTTCCGGCCTCGTTACTTGAAGCCGCAAACGGGATCGGGATGACCAAATGGCAGCGTCTGCGTCAGGTTGAATTGCCCAACGCCTGGCCCGTCATGCTCTCCGGGATCCGCATCGCCACCGCCATCAACGTCGGTACCGCGCCGCTGGCCTTCCTGATTGGTGCCAGCAGCTACGGTGAGCTGATTTTCCCCGGCATCTACCTGAACGATTTTCCGACCCTGATCCTCGGCGCGGCGGCCACCGCCCTGTTCGCCCTGATCCTCGACACCCTGCTGGCGGCGCTGGGTCGCGTGATGAGCCCCCATCTCGCTCAATAACAATAACAAGGAGCTTTTATGAGACTGTTTTCCGGCCTGACGGCGCTGTGCGCCGCGGCGCTCTTCACCAGCCAGGCAATAGCAGCCCCGCTGATCCTGGCAACCAAAAGCTTTACCGAGCAGCATATTCTCTCGGCCATGACCGTGCAGTATTTACAGAAGAAAGGATTCCAGGTACAGCCGCAAACCAATATCGCCACGGTGATTTCCCGTAACGCGATGATCAACAAACAGATTGATATGACTTGGGAGTACACCGGCACGTCATTAATCATCTTTAACCACATCAACAAACGCATGTCGCCGCAGGAGTCTTACGAGACGGTGAAACGCCTCGACGCAAAGCACGGTCTGGTATGGCTTAAGCCCGCTGACATGAACAATACCTATGCTTTCGCCATGCAGCGCAAGCGCGCCGAGGCGGAACACATCAACACCATGTCAGAGATGGTGGCGAAGATTGAGCAGATCCGTCAAACCAACCCGGACAAAAACTGGCTGCTGGGCCTGGACCTGGAATTTGCCGGGCGCAGCGACGGCATGAAGCCGCTGCAGGCCGCCTATAACATGACGCTGGACCGCCCGCAGATCCGTCAGATGGACCCGGGACTGGTCTATAACGCGGTGCGCGACGGCTTTGTCGACGCCGGTCTGATTTACACCACCGACGGGCGCGTGAAGGGCTTTGACCTGAAGGTGCTGGAAGATGATAAAGGCTTCTTCCCGAGCTATGCGGTCACTCCGGTAGTGCGTAAAGACACGCTGGAGGCTAATCCGGGTCTGGAAGAGGCGCTCAATACCCTCTCCGCCCAGCTCAACAACGACGTTATCACCGAGCTGAACAAGAAGGTGGATATCGACCATCAGTCACCGCAGCAGGTCGCCCGTGATTTCCTGCGTAGCAAACAGTTGCTGTAGGAGGCGCTATGGATACCGTTCACTACATCCTGGATAACTGGGACTATCTGTTAACCCTGACGCTGCAGCACCTGTGGTTGGTGGCGCTGGCCGTGGGTTTAGCCATCCTCATCGGCGTCCCGCTGGGCGTTCTGATTGTCCGTCATAAATGGCTGGCAACGCCGGTACTGGGCATCGCTACCATCGTGCTGACCATTCCGTCCATCGCCCTGTTTGGTCTGATGATCCCGCTCTTTTCGCTGATCGGTCAGGGTATCGGCGCCCTGCCCGCGATTACGGCGGTGTTTCTCTACTCGCTGCTGCCGATTGTACGTAACACCCATACGGCGCTCGACAGCCTGCCGCCGGGGCTGCGTGAAGCCGGACGGGGCATCGGCATGACCTTCTGGCAGCGTCTGCGCTGGGTGGAAATCCCGATGGCGCTGCCGGTAATTTTCGGTGGGATCCGTACCGCCGTCGTCATGAATATTGGCGTGATGGCGATTGCCGCGGTAATCGGCGCGGGTGGCCTGGGCCTGCTGCTGCTCAACGGTATTGGCGGAAGTGATATTCGCATGTTGATTGCGGGCGCGCTGATGATTTGTCTTTTAGCTATTGTGCTCGACTGGCTGCTGCACCGTTTGCAGGTGGTTCTGACTCCAAAGGGGATTCGATAATGATAAAACTGGAAAACCTCACCAAACACTTTTCACAGAAGCACGGCCAGACCTTTAAGGCCGTCGATAACGTCAACCTGAACGTTCCCGAAGGGGAAATGTGTGTCCTGCTCGGCCCGTCCGGCTGTGGGAAAACCACGACCCTGAAGATGATTAACCGCCTTATCACACCCAGCAGCGGAACAATCCTCATTAACGGTGAAGACACCAGCGGGATGGACACGGTGACCCTGCGCCGCAATATTGGCTACGTGATCCAGCAGATTGGCCTGTTCCCGAACATGACTATCGAAGAGAACATCACCGTTGTACCGCGCATGCTGGGCTGGGATAAAGCGCGCTGCAAAACCCGCGCCGAAGAGCTGATGGATATGGTGGCAATGGATCCGCGTAAGTTTCTTAGCCGCTATCCGCGCGAGATGTCCGGCGGCCAGCAGCAGCGTATCGGCGTCATCCGCGCCCTGGCGGCGGATCCTCCGGTACTGCTGATGGATGAACCGTTCGGCGCGGTGGACCCCATCAACCGCGAGGTGATCCAGAACCAGTTCCTGGAGATGCAGCGCAAGCTGAAGAAAACGGTGATGCTGGTCAGCCACGATATTGATGAAGCCCTGAAGCTCGGCGACCGAATCGCAGTCTTCCGTCAGGGGAAAATCGTGCAGTGTGCCAGCCCGGATGAACTGCTGGCAAAACCGGCCAATGAATTTGTCGGCTCGTTTGTTGGTCAGGACAGGACGCTGAAGCGGCTGCTGCTGGTCTCCGCAGGAGACGTCACCGACCAGCAGCCGACCATTACGGCGCGGAGCTCAACGCCGCTTCCTGAAGCCTTTGCCACGATGGACGACAATGACATTCGCGCAATTACCGTGGTCGACGAGCACGGAAAACCGCTCGGCTTTGTGAAACGTCGCGAAGCGCGCAACGCCAGCGGTACCTGTGCCGACATCCTGCATCCGTTCCGCATGACCGGCAAGGCGGAAGACAACCTGCGCGTCGTGTTGTCACGTCTGTATGAAAGCAATACCAGCTGGATGCCGATCGTGGATGAGGACGGGCGTTACAACGGCGAGATTTCGCAGGACTATATTGCCGAGTACCTGAGTTCCGGGCGTACGCGTCGGGCACTGAATATTCATAGCGACAGTTAACCCTTCTGGCCGGGCCTCGCCCGGCGCTTTCGCACGCATACCTTTTGCTAACCCCGCGATTTCCCGCCACAATATTGTATCGTTCCCCTGTAATCGCGACCCATGCAACGTCTTCATGCTTACCCCGACATCCGGGCGATGTTTCGCCGACTGTTGATTGCCACCGTCACCGGCGTGCTGGCGGCGCTGGCCGTTGCGGTGTTTCGTCACAGCATGTACCTGCTGGAGTGGCTGCTTCTCAGCAACGACAGCGGTAGCCTGGTGAATGCCGCCGCATCGCTCTCCCCCTGGCGGCGCGCGCTGACGCCTGCGCTGGGTGGGCTGGCCGCCGGGGTACTGCTCTGGGGATGGCAACGTCTGACCGCCCAGCGGCCTCACGCACCAACCGATTACATGGAGGCGCTGGAGACCGGGGACGGCCAGTTTGATTACGGTGCCAGCCTTGTAAAATCCCTGGCGTCGCTGCTGGTCGTCGCCAGCGGAAGCGCCATCGGGCGCGAAGGGGCGATGATCCTGCTTGCCGCTCTCGCCGCCTCCTTTTTCGCTCGCCGTTTTACGCCCAAATCCGAATGGAAGCTCTGGATCGCCTGTGGTGCCGCGGCCGGGATGTCCAGCGCTTATCATGCCCCCTTAGCCGGAAGCCTGTTTATTGCAGAGATTCTGTTTGGCACGCTCATGCTGGCCTCACTCGGCCCCGTGGTTATTGCGGCGGTGGTGGCGCTTCTGACCACGCGCGTGCTGGCACCCGGCGCCAGCACGCTCTATGAAGTCCATCTGAGCGGCATACTGACCGCGACAGATTATGCCCTGCTGGTCGCCATGGGTCTGCTGGCAGGTCTTTGCGGACCCCTGTTGATGTGGCTGATGACGTTTAGCCACGGACTGTTTCTGCGTCTCAAACTTTCGCCGCCGTGGCAGCTGGCGCTGGGGGGGTTGATCGTCGGGCTGCTGTCCCTCCTCACGCCGAAGGTATGGGGGAATGGCTACAGCGTGGTTCAGGCTTTTCTGCTCGCCCCGCCGCTGCTGTCGGTGATTGCCGGAGTGTTTATCTGTAAATTGCTGGCGGTACTGGCCAGCAGCGGTTCGGGTGCACCGGGCGGCGTGTTTACGCCCACGCTGTTTGTCGGCATGGCGACGGGGATGCTGTTTGCGCAGCTTTTCGCGCTGTGGTTACCGGGTTCAGAGACGGCAATATTGCTGGGATTGGCGGGAATGGCAACGCTACTTGCTGCGACCACGCATGCGCCCATTATGTCGGCGCTGATGGTCTGTGAAATGACCGGACAGTATGTTTTACTGCCCGGTTTACTGGTCGCCTGTGTGGTGGCGTCCGTGCTGTCGCGGACGTTACGCCACGACTCGATCTACGGCCAACACGCCGCCGAGGGCAGAGAGATCGATGTACTGCGCTAACTCGCGCTGCTCGGCACGAGGCAGATAAGGCAGCTCACCCACCAGCGGCCCAGGCAGTTTGGCGCTCAGCACGTCGATGATCTCCGCGTAGTGCGCCAGGCCCGGGTTGATACGGTTTGCCACCCAGCCCACCAGCGGCAGGCCGTCATTGGCAATCGCCTGCGCTGTCAGTAGCGCATGGTTGATGCACCCTTCCTGGATACCCACCACCATCACCACCGGAAGCTGTTCCTGGACGACCCACTCAGAGAGCGGACGCAAATCATTCATCAGGCTGCGCCAGCCGCCCGTCCCTTCGACCACCACGTGATCAACCTTCTCGCTCAGGTTCGCCAGCCCATCGGACAGCAGGGGATAATTAATCAGACCGCTGTGCGCCACGCTGCTCTCCTCTTCGCTTAAGGCAATGGGATTGACCGCCTGATAAGGCAGTTCCAGCGACGAGACGCTTTGCAGCACCAGGGCGTCTTTATTACGCAATCCCTCTGGCGTCTCTTTACTCCCTTTTGCGACCGGTTTGTACCCTGCCACGCGTTTACCGCTTGCTGCAAGCGCCTGCAGCAATGCGCGGGATACGACGGTCTTGCCGACAGAGGTATCTGTACCAGTAACAAAGAAACGCTTAAGCATGACTCACTCCACCTCTTGGGTATGCTTCGAAAATATAAACCAGGTAAATAATTCAGTGGAGGAAGTCTACGGGATGCGTGCGCTACCCGGCTTGAGATAGCGCAATTTTTCGTACATCTGCGGAAAAGAGTTAACCCTGTAACAGGCGGATAAGCAGCGAGCCGTTATACATGGCATCTTTGACCAGCGCCGCACCTGCCATGGTGCCCTGGTTAGAGAATTGGGTGCTTTCCACCGCAATATTCTTGCTGTAGGCGGGAAGCGACTGCTGATGGATACAGGCCGAGATCGCCGGAAAGAGGATCTCCGCCGCCTGGCTGAGCGGGGAGCCAATCAGGATTTTTTGCGGGTTAAAGAGGTTCACCATAATCGCCAGGATGCGGCCAACGTTAATCCCCACCCCGGTAATAATATCCTTCGCCAGCAAATCTCCCTGACGCGCGGCGGCGCAGAGGGAATCGACCGTTAAGGGTTGGCCGTGCAGCGAGGAGCTCATGGACTGGCTGAGCCTGACCTGCGCCAGCTCCAGCACGCTTTCTACACTGGCAATAGTCTCCAGGCAGCCATGGTTCCCGCAGTAGCAGCGCTTCCCGTACGGGTCGACCTGAGTGTGCCCGATTTCCACCAGGCTGCTGCTCCCGGCGTGAAGAAGACGCCCGTCGGTGATGACACCCGCCCCAACGTTATGGTCGATCACCACCTGAATCACATCACGCGCACCGCGCGACGCGCCAAACAGGGCCTCCGCCATGGTCCAGGCACTGATGTCATGCTGAATATAGACCGGCACGCCGGTATGGTTTTTCAGCACCTCTCCCAGCGGCATCTCTTTGACATCGTCGTAAAACGGCATGCGGTGCACGATGCCGTTTTCGGTATCAATAATGCCCGGCATGGTGATGGCGATTGCCGTTAAGCGTTCCAGCCGCTGCTGATGGCGGATAAAGAAGTTATCGATATGGGAGACAATGGCATCGAGGAGCGATTGTTCCGCGTTGAGCGGCAGCTCAAGCCGATCCTCCACCACCAGTTTGCTGCTCAGATCGCGCAGCGCGAGGAAGATCTCCCCGCGACTGATGCGCAGTGACAGGTAATGCCATGCTTCCGTCTCAACCACCAGCCCGACCGCCGGACGGCCACGGCTGCCCGGCTCCTGAATTTCCGTCTCCTGGACCAGGTGCGCTTCCAGCATTTCACGGACAATCTTGGTGATACTGGCAGGTGCCAGCTGTGCCAGGCGCGAAAGATCGATACGCGAAACCGGACCAAGCTGATCAATCAGGCGGTATACCGCGCCAGCGTTGGTCTGCTTAATCTGATCAATGTGCCCTGGCTGACTATCAGCAACCACCTCGTACTCCCTTATTTTCGAGCTTCGAAATAAACTTTGGGCTATGGTGAAGCACTTCCATAGCTGTCGTCAAATATTTACTTAGCTCTGTGATTTACCGCACATTTTTATCCCTTTTCCCTACCGGTTTTGCCCACCTGAAGCGCTGATTAACTGCTGTTTGAAGCGCTGCGCGGCGTGGCTCTGTTCACGATGTTTTGACCAGACCAGCCACATCTCGGAAACGGCATCCTCTTCGGCGATGGGAACCCAGCGCATTTCGCGCAGTTGTACCCGTTTAAAGGAGGCCGGAAGAATAGAGACCCCCAGTCCGGCGGCGACCAGCCCAATAATGGTCATCGCCTCGCCCACCTCCTGGGTGATAACCGGAGCAAGATCGTAGCGACGCATCAGTCCCAGAATGTCGTCATACAGGCCCGTTCCGACCTGAGGATCAAAAAAGACAAAGGGTTCTTTTGCCAGCTCTGCCAGCGATACCGCCGGACGCGAGGCCAGCGGGTGGTCAAGGGGGATCATAGCCATCAGGGGTTCATGCAGAATTACCTGCCACGCCAGCGTGTCCGGCAGCTGCGTATTCCGCATCAATCCCAAATCCAGTGCGCCTTCATTCAGCGGTGCAATTTGCTCGCGGGTATTAATTTCGCGCGTCTGAATATGCACATCCGGGAAATGGCGACGGAATGAGGAAAGCGTCTGGGAGACGGCGCTGATAAAGGGCGCGGACGACGTAAACCCGATTCGCAGCTCACCGGCTTCTCCGAGGTAAAGCCGCTCTGCACGGGCGGCGGCGTCATCAACCATGCTCAGGATTTGTCGGCTGTCGGTCAGAAACTGCTTACCCGCCGCCGTCAGGCTCACGCTGCGGTTGGTGCGGGCCAGAAGGCGCGCGCCCACCTGCTGTTCGAGGATTTGAATCTGCTGGCTTAACGGGGGCTGAGAGATATTCAGCCGTGCCGCCGCGCGGCCAAAATGCAGCTCCTCAGCAACGGCGACAAAATAGCGAAGATGACGCAGTTCGATATTCATATTTTTAAAGTATCATTTGAGATTATTAATATATTAGACAGAATATTTACATTTTCCTACCCTGATCGTGTGGTCATACCCGTCACCCGAAATCACGGGGATGTTTAAGCAAGGAAACTGTGTGAGCCGTACAACCTCCATTGATATCTCTCCGGCCAGCGATATCAATGATTTACCCGTAGCATCGCAGCCGGTTCAGTTCATTAAACGTGGTACTCCCCAATTTATGCGCGTTACCCTGGCGCTCTTTTCGGCCGGTCTGGCCACGTTTGCCCTGCTCTACTGCGTTCAGCCGATCCTCCCCGTTCTCTCCCATGAGTTTGGCGTATCGCCCGCCAGCAGCAGCGTTTCGCTCTCGATTTCAACCGCGATGCTGGCAATTGGCCTGCTCTTTACCGGCCCTTTGTCCGACGCCATTGGCCGTAAACCGGTGATGGTCACTGCCCTGATGCTGGCCTCGGTCTGTACGTTGCTCTCGACCATGATGACCAGCTGGCACGGCATTCTGGTGATGCGCGCGCTGATCGGGCTGTCGCTCAGCGGCGTGGCCGCGGTCGGGATGACCTATCTCAGCGAAGAGATCCATCCGAGCTTCGTTGCCTTTTCGATGGGGTTGTACATCAGCGGGAATTCAATTGGCGGCATGAGTGGGCGTCTGCTGAGCGGGGTCTTTACGGACTTCTTTAGCTGGCGTATTGCGCTGGCGGTTATCGGGTGTTTCGCGCTGGCATCTGCACTGATGTTCTGGAAAATCCTGCCGGAATCACGCCATTTCCGCCCGATTTCTCTGCGCCCGAAAACGCTGTTTATTAACTTCCGTTTGCACTGGCGTGACAAAGGGTTGCCGCGCCTGTTCCTGATGGGCTTCCTGCTGATGGGGTCATTCGTCACGTTGTTTAACTATATTGGCTATCGCCTGATGCTTTCGCCGTGGCATCTGAATCAGGCCGTGGTCGGTTTGCTTTCTGTGGCTTATCTCACCGGCACGTGGAGTTCGCCGAAAGCCGGGGCGATGACCGCACGCTTCGGCCGCGGGCCGGTCATGCTGGTCTTCACAGCGGTAATGCTGCTCGGCCTGCTGTTAACGCTCTTCTCCTCACTGTGGCTGATTTTTGCCGGGATGCTGCTCTTCTCCGCAGGGTTCTTCGCCGCGCACTCGGTCGCCAGCAGCTGGATTGGCCCGCGCGCGCGTAGAGCCAAAGGACAGGCATCGTCGCTGTACCTGTTTAGCTATTACCTGGGATCCAGCATCGCCGGGACGCTGGGGGGCGTGTTCTGGCATCACTACGGCTGGAACGGCGTGGGCGGGTTTATCGCCCTGATGCTTTGTGCCGCACTGCTGGTGGGGGCAAGTCTTCATCAACGTTTGAGATAATAAGCGTGCGGGCTGATGTCCGGTAAGACGCACGAGCGACCTAAACGGCACCAGCGTACTGGTGCCGTTTATCGTTCAGGAATCCCAGGCCTGCTCTATCTTACCGGCTTCAAACTGCGGAGGCGGTTTTCGGAAACGGCGCGTTAGCCATGTCAGGTAAAGGATCCCCAGTGCCGCCCAGATGAGGCCAAGCGTCAGGGACGTCGCTTCGAGGTTTATCCACAGCACGCCGACCGTTACCGCCCCAATAAGCGGCAGCAGGAGATAGTGGAAACGATCTTTCCACGTTTTGTTCAGCCCCTTACGCCGCCAGAAATGGTTGTACACCGAGAGGTTAACAAACGTAAACGCCACCAGTGCGCCAAAGTTGATCAGCGCCGTTGCGGTCACCAGGTCAAAGTACAGCGCCGACAGGGCCACTATCCCCACCATAATGACGTTCAGGGCCGGGGTACGCCATTTCGGATGCACATAACCAAACACCCGCTCCGGAAAGACGTTGTCACGCCCCATCACATACAATAACCGCGAGACGCTGGCGTGCGAGGCCAGACCCGAAGCCAGCGTATTGACAAAGGTGGTACATAAAAACACCGACTGGAAGAGCTTACCGCCCACGTACAGTGCTATTTCCGGCAGCGCGGCATCCGGGTTCTTGAAACGCGCGATGGTCGGGAAAAAGAGCTGCATGAAGAACGAGGCAATAATGAATATCAGCCCGCCGTACAGCGCGGTCAGGAAAATGGCTTTGGGAATGACCCGTGCCGCGTTTGGCGTCTCTTCCGATAGCGTGGTAACCGCATCAAAACCGAGGAAAGAGAAGCAGACGATGGTCGCGCCGGTAATAATAGGGATCAGATGTGCGTTCTCGCTGATAAACGGCTGCAGCGACCAGACGGTGCCGACCCCTTCTCCCTTGTGCAAGCCATGCACCACGAGGATGACAAACACCACCATAATCGCGACCTGCACCAGCACAAACAGGGTATTAAAGTTGGCGACCAGGTTAACACTCTTCAGATTCGCCAGCGTCAGGATCGTCACAAACCCCACTACCCAGACCCACGGCGGGACCTCAGGGAACATCGCGGAAAGGTAGATCTTCGCCAGCAGCACGTTGATCATCGGCAGGAAGAGATAGTCCAGCAACGATGACCAGCCGACCATAAAGCCCACGTGGGGTCCAATCGATTTCTGCGTATAGGTATACGCGGAGCCCGCTTCCGGGAACTGCCGTACCAGTTTACCGTAGCTGATGGCGGTAAACATGACGCCAGCCAGCGCCAGGAGATACGAGGCGGGCACGTGGCCGTTGCTGATACCGGACACAATACCGAAGGTATCAAACACGGTCATGGGGGTGAGGTAAGCCAGCCCCATCATCACCACCTGCCAGAGCTTAAGAGAACTGCGCAGTCGGGTTCTGCCGGCCATGCCCGGCGCGTCAAGAGACGTGTTAGTCGCCATACACCGTCCCCCCCATGCTTACCGTGGTTTGCAATCGCGTTGACCTTAACGCAAACCTGCTTAGCAAAGGGGGAAGTTGTGAAGAACAAACGCGACCGTACCAGCGCACCGTCTCTGGCTCGCATTCACCATGGAAGCCTGACTGGCCCCCTTCGCCCTGCGGATAGTTGAACATCTGCATCATTTCCTACCTCGTCACACAGTGTCGTTAAGAAAGTCCCTGTGCCGCCTGCGCTCCATAACGCGACTCCCGGGAGATAGCTGGCGTGCCAGCGAACAGTTCGGCCAGGCTCCGCGCAGGCCGTATGGTGATACGTATGAGATGAAACAAAGCGGCCCCTTACCGGGGCGCGTTATCAGGCGTTTTTCAGCATCCACTCGATTTCTGTTTCGGTAATCAGGCGTTCAAACTGCAGTAATTCATCATTTTTGCAGGCGTGATACACGTGGCAGAAACGCTCGCCCAGCCGCTCGCGGAGGCGATCGTTTTGCATAAACTCCCACAGCGCATCACTCTGACGAATCGGGAACGGCAGTCCGTCCTGCTCCAGACCATTGCCTTCAACCTCTTCCTGCAGCGGTAAATCGTTATCCAGCCCGTGCAGAATGCCGGCAAAAATCGCCGCCATCACCAGATACGGATTCGCGTCTGCCCCTGCCACCCGGTATTCGACTCGATGGTTATGGCGATCGCCGCAGGGAATACGCAGGGCTACCGTGCGGTTGTTGTGTCCCCATGACGCCTGCGTCGGCACATACATTCCCGGCTGGAAACGGCGGTACGAGTTGACGTTCGGTGCCAGCAGCGCCATGGACGCTGGCATCAGATCGATCATCCCGGCCAGCGCGCGTTTCAGCAGCGCGGAATCCTCGCCGCTGGCGTCCGCGAACACGTTTTCGCCTCTGTTGTTTTGCATACTGATGTGGATATGCATCCCGCTGCCCGCATGCTCTTCATACGGCTTCGCCATAAACGTGGCGTGCATCTTATGTTTTTCTGCCATCTGCCTGACGAGACGTTTTAGCGCCAGTGCATCATCACAGGCATCCAGCACGTTTTCCGTATGGTGCAGATTAATTTCAAACTGACCCGGCGAGGCCTCAGCCACTGCGCCATCGGCGGGGATCAACTGCAGCTGCGCCAGCTCATCAATATCGTTCAGCACGTCAGCAAAGTGGTTGAGATTATCAACCGAGTAGACCTGGCTTTGCGTGTTACGCACGTCGGTGCCCGGCGCGCAGGGTGGCTGCAGATAGCCCTCGGCATCGCGATTCCGATCAAGTAAATAGAACTCCAGCTCTACCGCTACCACGGGGAACAGACCGCGCTGGCGCAACTGCTGCCAGAGCCGGTTGAGTACGTTCCGCGGCTCAACGTCAAAGGGAGCGCCATCTTCATCGACCATGGTGAGCTGCACCTGACCAATGTATTCCGGGTCCGCCGCGGACGGTGTCAGGGTGCCCGGCACCGGCACACAAACACAGTCAGGCTCGCCGAGCTCCTGCCCCAGGCCCGCTTCTTCCACCACGTTACCCAGAATATCCATGGCGAACACCGACGCCGGGAAATAGCAGCCTTTTTCGAGTTTGTTCAGTCCGGCAACCGGAATACGTTTACCGCGAAAACAGCCGTTCAAATCGGTCAGGAGGACATCAATAAACTGGGTGTTCGGATACTGTTCTAAATAGCGCTTCACCTCCTGCGTAAAGGCGCTGCCCCGCCTCTCATCCGTGTAGTGAACAAAGTTCTCAACTTCTACGATATTGGTTTCCATGATTTACCACCGTTATTGGGATTTGCGTTCGCTGCTCAGGACTGTCAAATATAATGTCCACCCTATCGAATCTGTATGCAAATAAATTGTTTGTCAAATGTTAAATTAAGTTTGCAAAAGGCAGATCCCGTTGCTAGATTGAGAAAATATTGAACGAAAAGGCCGTTTTACAGGTGAAACTGGCCTAAATTTAGTCCACTTTGTGAGGGCGATCATGGAAAATATAATGAACAAGCCAGTCATTGGCGTGGTGATGTGCAGAAACAGGCTTAAGGGTCATGAGACCCAGACCCTGCAAGAAAAGTACCTGAATGCCATTATCAATGCGGGGGGCTTACCCATTGCCTTACCGCATGCGCTGGCAGAGCCAGAGTTGCTTACCACTCTGCTGCCAACCCTGGACGGGATTTACCTGCCGGGCAGCCCAAGTAACGTGCAGCCGCACCTTTATGGTGAAAACGGCGATGAGCCTGACGCCGATCCCGGGCGTGATCTTCTGAGTATGGCGCTGATTGCCGCCGCGCTCGAAAGGCGCATCCCCATTTTCGCCATCTGCCGGGGGCTGCAGGAACTGGTTGTTGCGACGGGAGGGACGCTGTATCGTCGCCTGTTCGAGCAGAATGACCTGCTTGAGCACCGGGAAGATCCTGAACTGCCGGTTGAGCTACAATACGCCCCGTCTCATGAAGTTCAGGTTCAGGAGGGAGGACTGCTGTCTCAATTAATACCAGGCTGTAACACATTTTGGGTAAACTCGTTACACGGGCAAGGTGCACGAACGTTAGGATCACGGCTTCGCGTGGAGGCCCGCTCGACGGACGGGCTGGTTGAAGCGGTCAGCGTGCATGACCATCCTTTTGCCCTCGGCGTGCAATGGCACCCCGAATGGAACAGCAGCGAGTACGCCCTGTCACGTATGTTGTTTGAAGGTTTTATCACCGCCTGTCAAAGCCACATTGCCGAGAAGCAACGACTTTGACCACTACCGTAAAGGAAATGCAACTATGAGCGATGACGGACTGGCGCCAGGGAAACGTCTGTCTGAGATCCGCCAGCAACTGGGTCTCTCGCAGCGGCGTGCCGCCGAACTGTCTGGGTTAACACACAGTGCCATCAGCACCATCGAGCAGGATAAAGTCAGTCCTGCCATCAGTACGCTTCAGAAGCTGCTGAAAGTCTATGGGCTGTCGCTCTCGGAATTCTTTTCGGAACCGGAAAAACCTGATGAACCGCAGGTGGTTATTAATCAGGAAGACCTTATCGAAATAGGCAGTCAGGGGGTTTCGATGAAGCTGGTTCACAACGGAAATCCGAACCGTACGCTGGCGATGATTTTTGAAACTTACCAGCCTGGAACCACGACCGGAGAGAGGATCAAACATCAGGGTGAGGAGATCGGTACGATACTGGAAGGTGAAATTGTGCTGACCATTAATGGCCAGCCTTATCACCTGGTTGCGGGGCAAAGCTATGCCATTAATACCGGCATACCGCACAGCTTCAGCAATACCTCGGCAGGCATCTGCCGCATTATCAGTGCCCACACCCCCACCACGTTCTGATGACCACTCAGCCCCGGCGTAAAGACTTACGCCGGGGCAAATAAAAACGATCAATGTCGGCATTTTACGGGTTAATCCCCGGGATGCCTCACGGCTTCGTATTGCCTGAAACGGCCATGCCTTTATTTATCTGATTGCGAAAGAAAGGAGTGAATATGCATTTTCAGCACCTGACTTACTGGCAGGATAAAGCAAAAAACAGTGCCATTGAGACCCGGTTATTTATTAACGGTGCCTATTGTGACGCCGCCGATAAGGCCACGTTTGAAACCGTCAACCCCGCTACCCGTCAGACGCTGGCGAATGTGGCCCGGGGCAAACAGGCGGACGTAGACCTCGCGGTTCAGGCTGCGCGTGAGGTATTTGACCGTGGCGACTGGTCGCAGGCGTCACCGGCGCAGCGCAAATACGTTCTCAATAAGTTCGCCGATTTGATGGAACGCCACGGCGAAGAGCTGGCCTTACTGGAAACCCTGGACACCGGTAAACCCATCCGCCACAGCCTGCGCGACGATATTCCCGGCGCGGCGCGCGCCATTCGTTGGTACGCCGAAGCGGCGGATAAAGTCTACGGCGAAGTGGCGCCTACGGGGCCGGACGAGCTGGCAATGATTGTGCGCGAGCCGATCGGGGTTGTCGCCGCCATCGTCCCATGGAACTTCCCGCTGCTGCTGGCCTGCTGGAAGCTGGGCCCGGCGCTGATCGCGGGCAATAGCGTGGTATTGAAACCGTCCGAAAAATCGCCCCTCACCGCCCTTCGGCTGGCCGGGCTGGCGAAAGAGGCGGGCCTGCCGGACGGCGTGCTGAATGTGATAAGCGGTTACGGCCACGAAGCGGGCCAGGCACTGGCCCTGCATCCGGACGTTGAGGTGCTGACGTTTACCGGCTCTACCCGTACCGGCAAGCAGCTGTTGAAGGACGCAGGCGAAAGCAACATGAAGCGCGTCTGGCTGGAGGCTGGCGGCAAGAGCGCCAACATTGTCTTTGCCGACTGTCCGGACCTGGACAAGGCCGTGAGCGCGACCGCCGCCGGGATTTTTTATAACCAGGGGCAAGTGTGTATCGCCGGGACCCGCCTGCTGCTTGAGGAGAGCATCGCCGATGACTTTCTGGCAAAGCTGAAAGTGCAGGCCCGCCACTGGCAGCCGGGCGATCCGCTCGATCCCGACAGCACGATGGGAATGCTCATCGACGCCGCGCACGCCGATACCGTTCACACGTTTATTCGCGAGGGCGCCCGGAAAGGTACGCTGCTGCTGGACGGGCGGGCACAATCCTGGCCTTCTGCGGTAGGTCCAACCATTTTTGTCGACATCGACCCTACCTCCCCGCTGTGCCGGGAAGAGATTTTCGGGCCTGTTCTGGTCGTCACCCGTTTTAAAACCGAAGAGGAAGCCTTAACGCTGGCCAACGACAGTGAATATGGGCTTGGCGCGGCGGTATGGACACGCGACCTCTCCCGCGCGCACCGCATGAGCCGTCGCCTGAAAGCAGGCTCGGTCTTCGTCAATAACTATAACGACGGGGATATGACCGTACCGTTTGGTGGCTATAAGCAGAGCGGCAACGGCCGCGATAAGTCTCTGCACGCGCTGGAAAAATTTACCGAACTGAAAACCATCTGGATTGCCCTGGAGCCTCAATCATGACCGAACATACCACCAGCTATTATGCGGCCAGCGCGAACGCTTACGAACCATTCCCGACGCTTAGCGAATCAATCAGCTGTGACGTGTGCGTGGTAGGCGGCGGCTATACCGGCCTCTCCTCCGCACTGCATCTCGCTGAAATGGGCTACGACGTGGTGCTCCTTGAAGGGGCGCGCATCGGCTTCGGTGCCAGCGGACGCAACGGCGGCCAGCTGGTTAACTCCTACAGCCGCGATATCGACGTGATTGAGAAAAACTATGGCCCCGATGCTGCCAAAGTCCTCGGGAGCATGATGTTTGAAGGCGGGGAAATCATCCGGGAGCGTATTCAGCGCTATCAGATCCAATGCGACTATCGTCCCGGCGGGCTGTTTGTTGCCCTGAACCATAAGCAGCTGGAGACGCTGGAAGAGCAAAAAGCCAACTGGGAACGCTACGGCAACACGCAGCTGGAGTTGCTGGATGCCAGCGCGATCCGCCGGGAAGTCGACAGCGAACGCTATACCGGCGCGCTGCTGGACCGCAGCGGGGGACATATTCATCCGCTCAACCTGGCGATCGGCGAAGCGGACGCCATTCGCCTTAACGGCGGGCGGGTGTATGAACAATCCCCGGTGACCGCCATTCAGCACACCAGCCCGGCCGTGGTAAGCACGCAGCATGGTCAGGTGACGGCCCGCTATGTGATCGTCGCCGGAAATGCCTATCTGGGCGATAAGGTCGAACCAGAACTGGCAAAGCGCAGCATGCCCTGCGGCACCCAGGTGGTGACCACCGCCCCGCTGCCGGAAGAGGTCGTCCGCACGCTGATCCCCAATAACTACTGTGTTGAAGATTGCAACTACCTGCTGGACTACTACCGTCTCACCGCCGACAACCGACTACTGTACGGCGGTGGCGTAGTCTATGGCGCGCGCGATCCGGACGATGTCGAGCGTCTGGTGATGCCAAAGCTGTTGAAAACCTTCCCTCAGCTGGCAGGGGTCAAAATCGACTACCGCTGGACGGGCAACTTCCTGCTGACCCTGTCGCGCATGCCGCAGTTTGGTCGTCTGGATAAAAACATCTACTACATGCAGGGCTACAGCGGCCACGGCGTGACCTGCACCCACCTGGCCGGACGGCTGATTTCGGAACTGCTGCGCGGTGACGCAGAGCGCTTTGATGCGTTTGCCAACCTCCCGCACTACCCCTTCCCGGGCGGTCGCAGCCTGCGGATTCCATTTACGGCGATGGGCGCGGCGTATTACAGCCTGCGCGATCGTCTTGGCGTTTGATCATTTCGACAAAAGGGTATCTGACATGAGTAACCAGGAATTTCATCAGCGCAGACTTTCGGCCACCCCGCGCGGCGTAGGCGTAATGTGTAATTTCTTTGCCCGCACGGCGGAGAATGCCACGCTTACCGACGTGGAAGGCAATGACTATATTGATTTCGCCGCCGGGATCGCGGTACTGAATACCGGCCATCGTCATCCTGAAATGGTGGCCGCAGTGGAAAAACAGCTGCACCAGTTCACCCACACGGCCTACCAGATTGTGCCATATGAAAGCTACGTTTCCCTGGCCGAAAAACTTAACGAGCTGGCCCCGGTACAGGGCCCGGCTAAAACCGCGTTCTTCACGACGGGCGCGGAAGCGGTGGAAAATGCCATTAAAATCGCCCGGGCCCACACCGGCAGGCCTGGCGTGATTGCCTTTGGGGGAGGTTTTCACGGCCGAACCTATATGACCATGGCGTTAACCGGCAAGGTCGCGCCTTATAAGCTGGGATTTGGCCCCTTCCCCGGGTCGGTTTATCACGTACCGTATCCCTCCGAGCTGCACGGCATCACGACGCAGGATGCCATCACGGCGATAGAGCGCCTGTTCAAAGCAGATATTGAGGCGAAACAGGTAGCGGCGATTATTTTTGAACCCATTCAGGGTGAAGGCGGATTCAACGTCGCGCCGCCAGAGCTGGTGGCCGCCATCCGCCGCATCTGTGATGAGCACGGGATCGTGATGATTGCCGATGAAGTGCAGAGCGGTTTCGCCCGTACCGGTAAGCTGTTTGCCATGGACCACTACGCTGACAAGCCTGACCTGATGACGATGGCCAAAAGCCTGGCAGGGGGAATGCCGCTGTCCGGCGTGGTGGGCCGCGCTGAGATCATGGATGCACCAGCCCCCGGTGGACTCGGGGGAACCTATGCAGGCAATCCGCTTGCGGTGGCCGCCGCGCACGCGGTGCTGAATATTATCGACAACGAGTCACTGTGCGCGCGCGCCTGTCACCTGGGCGATCGACTGAGCGCCACGCTGGAGGAGATTCAGGGCACCTTCCCTGCGCTCGTGGCGATTAGAGGAAGAGGATCGATGATTGCGGCAGAGTTTTTTGATCCCGAGAGCCGTGAACCGTCGGCCGCCATCGCGCAGGCGATTCAGCAAAAGGCACTTTCCCGGGGCCTGCTGTTACTGATCTGCGGCCAGTACGGAAACGTGATCCGCTTCCTTTATCCGTTGACCATTCCGGATGCCCAATTCACCCAGGCGCTGGCTATTCTGCAACAGGTTATGCGTGATAAGGCATAAGTGCCCACTGAGAACCGTCTCCCGGACTTCCGGAAGACGGTTTCCACGGAGGAAATGTTGGGGAATTTGGCCTGTTTCATTGTATGCTCCCTGAAACACATCCCTGGCAAGAGGAAATAAGAATTGCAAAATCCATCCGCCTATCAGTCACTTGTGAAAACCTTCCAGCGCCTCTCCCGCTTCTCGCATCTCTCCTCCATCGCCAGCTGGGACATGTTTACCATGATGCCGCCCGGCGGCAGTGCCGCGCGCGGTGAAGCGCTGGCGGAAATGAGCGTCCTGCAGCACCAGCTCCTTACCGATAAAAAAGTGGGCGAATGGCTGACCGCAGCGGCAGAGGAAGATCTGAATGACGTCGAACAGGCTAACCTGCGTGAAATGACGCGCCACTACCAGCAGGCGACCCTGCTGCCGGAATCGCTGGTTGAAGCCAAATCGCTGGCGGGCAGCAAGTGTGAGCACGCCTGGCGTACACAGCGCCCCGCTAACGACTGGCAGGGTTTTTCCGCCAATCTAAAAGACGTCGTCAAACTCAGCCGTGAAGAAGCCCGTCTTCGCGCCGAGGCCAAAGGCTGTACCCCGTACGATGCCCTGCTGGATATTTTCGAACCGGACATGACCAGCGCGCGCCTGGACGTGCTGTTTGGTGATATGAAAACCTGGCTGCCGGACCTGCTGGCAAACGTGGTGGAAAAACAGGCTCAGCGGTCGTTCGTCCCGCCACAAGGCCCTTTCCCGACGGCTACCCAGCGTGAACTCGGACTGGAAGCCATGAAGATGCTCGGCTTCGATTTTAACGGCGGTCGTCTGGACGTCAGTGCCCACCCGTTCTGCGGCGGCGTGCCGGAAGATGTGCGTATCACCACGCGCTATGACGAGGACGAGCTGCTCAGCGCGCTGTTTGGCGTGATCCACGAAACCGGACACGCGCGCTACGAGCAAAACCTGCCGCGAGCCTGGGCAGGACAACCCGTGGCGCTGGCGCGTTCAACCGCCATCCACGAATCTCAGAGCCTGTTTTTTGAAATGCAGCTGGGACGCAGCGAGGCCTTCCTGAAGCATCTGCTCCCTGCCGTTCACGCCCGCTTTGGTAGCCAGGCCGCCTTCAGCGAAGAGAACTTTATCGCCTGGAACCAGCGCGTGAAGCCAGGTTACATCCGCGTTGATGCAGACGAAGTGAGCTACCCTGCCCACGTGGTGCTGCGCTATGAAATTGAGCGTGCGCTGATTAACGGCGAGATCGAGGTGGACGATATTCCCGCCCTGTGGGATGAAAAAATGCAGGCCTGGCTCGGGTTATCAACCAAAGACAACTATCGCAACGGCTGTATGCAGGATATCCACTGGACCGACGGTGGGTTTGGTTATTTCCCGTCATACACGCTGGGCGCTATGTATGCTGCACAGTTGTTCCATGCCGCAAAAACCGCCCTGCCGGGGCTACAGGCCTCTATCGCCGAGGGCGATTTTTCGGCCCTGTTTGAGTGGCTGCGTCAGAACATCTGGCAGCACGGCAGCCGCTTCAGCACGTCGCAATTAATCACCCAGGCGACGGGCGAAGATCTGAATATCCGCTACTTCCGCGAACATCTCACCTCGCGCTATTTGTAATAACAACGCCGGGGAGGCTCCCCCGGCGTTGTACATATGGTTACACGCCGATACCAATCACTCACGGAAACCTCGAATTTACAGGGATATAGTTATTTCAACGGCCCCGCAGTGGGGTTAAATGAAAAACCAAATTCGAGGGTATGAACATGAAAAAAGTATTAGCTCTGGTTGTTGCCGCTGCTATGGGTCTGTCTTCTGCTGCGTTTGCTGCTGAAACCACTGCTGCACCAGCGGCCGCTGCGCCAACTGCAACGACCACTGCTGCGCCAGCAAAAACTGTACATCATAAAAAACACCACAAAGCCGCTAAACCTGCTGCAGAGCAGAAAGCGCAGGCCGCTAAAAAGCACCACAAAAAAGCCGCTAAACCTGCTGTAGAGCAGAAAGCCCAGGCCGCTA
>NZ_JTLF01000074.1:0-14018 GCF_000798855.1 Enterobacter sp. ZOR0014
GAACATTTAAAGTCGCTACATCACTTTTTTTGGTTGTCGGTCCATTATTCATTGCGTTCGGCCTGTTTGACCAGACGAGGCAATATTTTTGGGGGTGGGTGTCTCTTATGGGAGGATTCATGTTAACGCAAATTATTTTCGGTATTGCAATCACACTGGAAATAAGTTTCCTTAATTCCTTTGTTTTAACCTCGGATCCAAACGGAGCTATGAGCGGTTCGTTTAAAGGAGCATTTGCCTTACTGCTCTATTTCGGCACATTCACTGCCATCGCAACAGAGATACCCAACTACGCAGCTTCTGTTATGGGAGGCGCGCCAAGCGGTGCTCATGGCCTTAAAAAGCTATTCCTCAAAGGCACAGGTTTAGGAGCTGCTCAGCGCTTTGCAGGCTCATTTAGAAACCGTATCCGTTCGGCTTAACTACCGAAGTATCCTAAACATGGGGGCTAGCCCTAATGACAATGAAACATATTACCTGTCTATTCCTTTCTCTTTTTGTTTTGTCTGGTTGTGTATCAACAACCAATAAAAACATTCATGCAGACGAATGGATAAAGGTTAATAAATACACCGGAGATTGAAATGTTCAAAAGGAAAAAGAAAGACGTAATTGAACAGTCCTACAACATTGAAAAATACAAGGATAGTTTCACCCCCGAAGAAGCTAAAGAAATTAGCCTGGCAGTTCGAAGCTATACGTATGCCGCTCAGTTTTTTGAAAAGCATATTGCTGAGGAAGAAAAGGCTAAAGTAAAACAGTTTAAACGGCTTTGCATTTTTTTCGGTGGTCTTGCGTTCATGTCGGTTGCGGCTGTTTTATTACTCACTCCACTAAAAACAGTGGTTCCCTATGTAATCCGTGTCGATAATAATTCCGGCTATACCGATATAGTACGTACTGGTGCCGACCAAAGTATAGCTAAAACTGATGATGCTTATTGGTCGATGACATATATCCTAAACCGAGAAAGTTATGATTTCTCCAATCAGGATTTACGGTCAAAATTTGTTGAGCTTACTTCATATGCTGACGTATTTACTGAGTATAAGAACTTCCAGTTATCCAAGAAGGGGTATCTTGAGGTTTTAGGTGATAAACAGCAAATCAGGGTCAGTATACGTAATATCAGTGAGCCTGTACAAAGTGTAGATGGAAAAACAACATCTATTCAGATTCGCTTTGATAAAAATGTTCTGGATAATGTGGGGCAGCCTGTTGGGAACATCCCTCCGACAACCTGGCTTGCAACTATTGTCTTTGATTACAACAAACCACCTAAAATTAAAAAGGAAGAGTGGATGAATCCTCGCGGGTTTGCTGTACGTTCTTACCAGCTGAATCAGGAGGTTGGATATTAGTAATGAAAATTCAACTACTGGCGTTCTTTGTTATTTCAGCCATCGTCTCTTCAGCACAGGCTGAAACGTCCGGCAGAGGAACCCAGCTTGACAGGCGCATCCAAACAGCCACCTATTCACCAGACAACGTTTTTCGAATTAATGCTTCAGTTGGGCGAGCAACTATTGTCCAGTTTGAAGATGGCGAAACCATTCGCCGCGATAACGGTATTATGGCTATGGGTGATCCAAGCGCGTGGGAAGTTGGTCCTAATAAATCAGGCGATGCGGTGACAGTTAAACCTAAAACGGATCAGGAGCCAGATACCAACTTTATCATTAAGACTAATAAGCGAACCTATGTTCTGGAGCTGAAATTAGTTACGGATATTTCAAAAACAACCTATCTTTTGAGGTTTAATTATCCGAAACCGCCTGCGCCGGTTGAAAGTCCTTTTGTTGGTCGTGACCTGAATCAAAATCCATGTTCTGGTAATCAGAATAGACGTTATGAGAAAAAAGGCGACCTTGCTATCTCTCCTTCGGAAGTTTGGGATAATGGTACTTTCACATGTATGCGATTCCCGACAAATGCGCCTCGCCCTGTTGTCTATGAAGTTTTACCGGATGGGACTGAGACATTGGTAAACTCGCATACCGTTAACGATATTCTGGTAATTCACAGTGTCAGCACCATGTATAAATTACGTCTGAACAAACTAGTTCTTGCTGTCAGAACTCGCGTGAACAATACCGGGTATTATAACTACAACGGGACTACTACAGGCGAGATAAGAGAGGTGAAAAATGACAGAAAATAATGAGTCAGATGATCTGTTTAAAAACTTACCTCGCGGTGATTTCAATTTATTAGGAGTCAAAAAAGATAAGAAACCTAAAACAAAGATAATTTTGGTTATTGGCGGAGGTGTTCTTTTTCTGTTTATTGCTATCAGCTCTATCTTCTTTTTTGCATACCGGGCTATGCAGGCTAATAACCCTAATCCCGTCGATGAAACGAACGTCAAAGCAGATGCTGCATTGAATTCAAAACCCATTTCAGATGATGAGCTTCAAAAACGTAGAGCTGAGATTTTAAGGAGAAAGAAAGAAGAGGAGGCCAAAACTCCGCCTCAGCCAGTGCAGACGGCTCCCGCCATTGTAGCTGCCACGGGTAAGCAAGAGCCACCACCGCCGAGTGCGGCTTATTTACGTAAACTTAGCGGCGGAATCACGGTACAGGAAACGGGGGGCGGCCAGTCAGCTTCTTCAAGCAGTGATAGCAGCGAGCAGCAAACAGCTAACACAGCTGTCGTCGCGCCTGAAGCAGCTGCAGCGTTGAATCAAGACAGTGATAGCGCTGGTTTGGGAACTCCAGTGGATAATAGCAGGGGAAATCTTTCTAATTTAAGAGGAACCAGCTATGCATCAACAAGCGCTTACATGTCACCTGATCGTAAATTCCTCTTAAAGAGAAAATCTAATCTGCGCTGTGCGCTTTATACGGGCGTTAAAACGGATCATCCGGGTTTTGTAAAATGCATTTTGACGCAGCCGCTGTACTCGGCTGATGGCAGCGTTATTCTGGCCGAAGCAGGAGCTGAGCTTGACGGGGAGCAGAAGGTCGAAATCAAGCCGGGGCAATCCAGTGTGTTTACAACATGGACGGATCTTGAAACGTCTGTAGGTGTGAGGGCGAGCCTCAATGCGCTAGGAACTGGTGCTATGGGCGAAAGCGGTACCAATGCCTATGTAGATAATCACTATGGTCAGCGATTTGGTGGGGCTGTAATGCTCTCATTCATTCAGGATGCTTTTGCTTCAGCTGCGAATGCAACGAAAAATAATAATTCCACCTATTCATTCGATAACAGTGAAAGTAATGCTGAAAGTATGGCAACAAAAGCGCTCGACAGTAGCATTAACATTCCTCCTACGGGATATGTATTACCGGGAACGGTTATTAATGTGATCGTCGCTCAGGATGTGGATTTTTCTTCAGTGTTTAAAACACGCCCTCAGCGTTAATAATATTGGGAATTAAATATGAGTTTTGATAATGCAACGCTTGCTCGTGACTTTCTTAAACAAAGTGGTGTGCATGAGTGCCTTAATCGTGAGGGGGTCAGAGATGTTGCCATTAACCGGCCTGGCGAGATATGGCTTGAAAATGAGAATGGCTGGGTCAGGGAGGAAAGGCCTACGCTCGATTTGTCTATGTGCAGCCGCCTCGCTAACGCGCTCGCTGCATATAACAATCAGAGCCTAACCGTCAAATCGCCAATCAAAACAGTTGAGTTGCCAGATAACGAGCGTGGACTGATCGTAATGGCTCCAGCATGTGAGCCAGGCACGTTGTCGATGACGTTCCGTAAGCCCTCCAATGACCGTTATACGCTTCAGGGATATATCGATAGCGGTCGGTTTAATGAGGCTTTAGCTCTTACTGGACGCGGAACAGAACTGGAGGAATGGCAGATTTCTCTAAAGCGCTTCCATGCACAAAAAGACTGGCTCAATTTTTTCATGCTTGCGATAGAACGCCGTCTTAATATCATTATCTTTGGTGGTACTGGCTCAGGCAAGACGACGTTCGCGAAATCACTTGTAGATTTGTTCCCTGTACACCGGCGGATGTTGACTATTGAGGCAGTGAATGAGCTGAAGATGCCCTATCATCCAAATCATGTGCATTTGATTTATGGCGATATCATCACCCCGAAAGAATTGGTTTCCTGCTCGTTACGAATGAAGCCAGATCATATATTTCTTGCAGAATTAACCGGTGATGAAGCATGGGATTTCATGGAGCTTTTAAACACCGGCCATCCGGGAACGATCACTACAGCACATGCTAATGACACTCTTTCAGGTTACGGCCGCGTATGCGGAATGATTAAGCAATCTCCTGTGGGGATGGGGCTTGATTATGAGTACATAGAGCGTCGTGTTCGTACATCTTTCGATATTGTGCTTTATATGGAGCATACCCGTATTTTAGAAGTTCATTATGAACCAGAAACTAAACTTCGATTGCTTAATGCTGCGAGGTAACGATAAATGAAAAAGTATCTAATATGGACGGTGATATTTATTTTCGCTGTAATCCTCTCTGTCATTATCGGTAATTATTCAGGCGGCGCTTTATATCTTTACTTGGCTGGAGTGCCAGCAAGCAATGTAACATGGGATACGTTATATAATGGTGTCCATCTGCCTTATAAACATCCGGACTTTTCAAGTGCTATATGGGGGAGTGTTCTCGCTGCATGGATTGTATTCATTCCCGTCTTAATTACCGTTGTGACTATCTGGTTATTTTTGCTTCCTAAAAACAGATCTCTTTACGGAAATGCAAGGTTTGCGACCAATAAGGAAATGGAAGTGTTCCACTATAAAGGTGATTACAATTAATTTTCGTGAAGGGTGATTTATGAAAAAAGCGAAGCAGAAGAAATACCCCGGCATTATCTTAGGAAAGCATCCCACTAAAAATATATTTTTAACCAGCTACGGTCAGACTTTTGTGCTTCTTGCAGCGTCACCGGGGAGCGGTAAAGGGGTTAGCTTTATTATCCCAAATCTTCTTTCGTTTCCCGATTCTGTCGCAGTCAATGACCCAAAATTCGAAAACTGGAATATCACTTCTGGTTTCCGAGCTGCATGTGGGCATGAGTGTTACCGGTTCTCTCCAGAACTACTCGAAACACATCGCTGGAATCCTTTAAGCTTCCTAGCAACAGATGAACTGGATCGTTTTGGAGACATTAAATCCTTATCCTCCACATTGTTCGTTGACCCTGATGGAAAAAATCAGTCCTTCTATAACAACGCGGGTAAAATCTGTTCAGCAATAATCCTGTATCTTATGGAGACACCTGAACTGCCATTAACGCTTCCACAAGTGTATGAAATAACCAGCTTGGGGGATGAACTGCCTGGCTGGATTACAGATACTATTGAGGCGCGTGAGAATGCAAACAGACCTCTTTCAGACGAGACTATTCGTGAGCTGATGATTGTCGTTGCAATGTCAGCGAATGAAAAATCGTGGGGGATTTATACAGATATTCTTTCTGAAATCCTCGGCGTTTATGGTGAGAAAAAAGTTGCCTGGGCAGTATCTGGAAACGATATAGATTTCTCCAAAATGCGCGAAAAAAGAATGAGTGTTTATTTCTCTGTTACCGAAGGGGCAGTAGAAAAGTTCGGTACACTCATGAATTTATTCTTCACTCAACTTATGCGAGCTAATTCAAAAGTTCTTCCTGAAGATGGAGGCGTTGATGAAAATGGAGAGCCTATACTGAAATATCAGATAGGCATGTTTATGGATGAAACAAAAGTAATGGGGCGTATAAAAGCATTTGAGAATGGTCCCGCACTGCTTCGTGGATACGGATTCCGATTTAATTTTATTTTCCAGAATAAAGACCAACTCCGCGCACGTAATATGTATGGTACTGAAACAGCCAATGCCATGATGAATGCATTTCACGTAGAAATTGTGTATGCGCCACCAAAGCAGGATGTAAAATCAGCGGAGGAATACAGTAAATCTCTCGGTACTACTACTGTCGATGTTGTCAATCATTCTGATAATTTTGGACATAAGCAACGTAGCCGGACTAAAAGCAGGTCTAAACAGTCCAGACCGTTGATGCTTCCGCAAGAAATTCAGGAAATGCCTTATGACGAGGAGTTGATATTTGTTCAGGGGACAAGAAAATCCAGACCGTTAAATATTAAAGCCAGGAAAATATTTTGGTATGAAGAAGAGGTGTTTACTGCCCGCGCAAATATGCCAAAGCCAAATATACCACTTGCTTCTCCAGCGCAACTTTCTGGTCTTGTTATTTCCATGCGAAAAAAAGAGCAGGCGATTAATGCTGACTTTAATGAAGGTTTTTCCGCATTGATTAATGAGGAACAAAATAAAAGGCTCTGAAATGATAAATAAAAAGGTATTCATAGTCGCCCTGGCCGCTAATGCAATTTCAGCTTGTAGTTCGCCGCCAAAATTAACTGAGCCAGATGGCGACTGGATTAGTTTTGATGTACCTCAATCTCAACAAGTAACACCTCAGCCAGTTAAGATTAGAAATCCTTTTGCTGAGGACATGGCTAATCCAAAACTTTCAGTCGTAAGTGATAAAAATGAAATTAGGCCTTTGCTAACTTCTTCAACGAGCACATTACCAATGCTCGTTAAGTCCGACGGTAAAAATGTTCCGCTATATAAAGCTCTCAAAGCCATAGTTCCTGACTCTATGACGGTAAGGCTTGCACCAGATGTAGCGCAAAACTTCCGTTCCTCTGTTTCATGGAGTGGCGGCGATCAGTGGCCTCATGTTTTACAAAAAATGCTCGTTGCTAATGGCCTCAAGGCTGATGTGAACAGTTCCCGAGGAGAAGTTATTGTTCAGTATGCTCAGAAGGTCAGCGTACCTGTAAAAGCTCCTAATGAACTACCAGTGCAACCGACCAGCACAGCAGCAGCTGTTAAAGCTAATACAGCCACTGTTCTTAAAACGCCGCTTATCCCGAAAGTAACAGAAGGGACTAAGCCAGCGATGTCGGATAAATCAACTCAACAGGTGAAACATGATCCTGTTATCAAGGTTGCGCCATTAGCTAAACCTGCGCCGATTTTCAAACCGTGGACAATCGAAAAAGGAACAACGCTTAAAGCAGGTTATATGGCATGGACTTCAAAAGAAAATTGTCCAGTAGGTAAAGGTAAATGGTCTGTGCGCTGGGAGACTGATACAGATTATCCGATTGATTACCCACTTTCATTTAGTGCCTCAAATTTTGAAGACGCAACCAGCCAATTATTTAATTTGTACAGGAAAGCACAAGCGCCGCTTTATGTAAGCGGATATCGAAATCAATGCTTAATTATTATTAGCGACAGAAAGTGAAACTATGAAAAATAAATCATTAACTTTAATCGCCACCGCTTTATTGCTTTCTGGATGTGCTGTTCAGCGCATGAATGAAGTTAGTAAAGACGCGGGAGATACCGCAATCAAAGCATCATCGCTGATTCAGCAAATGGGTGATAATTATCCTGTAGTGCAGTTCCAGAATAGTCAGTATGTAAACACTGCACCCCTACCAAAGCCTAAGTATGACGCTCCGCCTCAAGTGGTAAATTGTCAGGTGACTTACAAGACAGTCAAGCCACAGGATATTTTCCAGTTTGCGCAAGACATGACGGATCAATGCCGTATTCGGGTTCGTGTTACGCCGGATGCAGCCGCCTATTTAGGCAGTGGAGGGGATAGCGGCTCGAAAACACAACGGCTCTCTTCTGTACCTTCTCCAGTTATCAACAGCGGAGAAATGAAGCCTCTGGCTATGTTCGGGGCTGAAGCAAACAGCAACGGTAACACCGCTTCCACAGGAACTGCTCGATATATTACCGATGTTAGCTATCAAGGAAACTTTGGTGGCGTAATGGATCTGGTCACTGGCAGGTTTGGTGTCTCATGGAAAGTTAGCGACGGTGAAGCGAGTATTTATTACCTCGAAACGAAGCGATTCGATATTCAACCTGCCGATGCCAAGTATGATCTAACAGGGACAGTTACAAGTGGCCTGTCCAATGCAACTGGAACAGACAGCGGTAATGGAGGGGGAACATCCAGCTCCGGTGTTTCTGGTTCTGGCGGTTCAACGATGTCCTCCACAGTAGCAATGGGGAACAACCTATATAAAGACCTCAAAGAAACTGTACAGAGCATGTTAACGCCGGGTGTGGGTCGGCTTAGTCTTAACGCCACCACTGGCACACTGATGATTACAGACGTTCCTGATGTTGTACGTCGTGTTGGTGACTATCTTGATGATGAGAACAGTACCCTTAGTCGCCAGGTGATCTTGAAGGTGGTTACTTACACTGTAAATACAGATGTAAGTGATATGGTCGGAATAGACTGGAATCTTGTTTGGAAATCCTTGAATGGGAACTACGGCATTAAGCTTGCCAATACAAACAGTGGCGTAGCCAGTGATGCCATATCGGGTGGTTTTAATGTACTGGATACAGCTACAGGTTCGGCAGCACAATTCGCCGGATCATCTTTCCTGTTGGATGCCCTTTCAAAACAGGCGAAGGTATCGGACGTTAAGACCAGTACAATAATGACAACTAACATGGCCGCAGCGCCGGTGCTTGTCGGTCAGCAAACGACTTACCTGAAGGATGTAACCACTACGGCATATGCTACCGGTGACGCAACTGTTCCATCACAGTCACTTACTCCGGGAAGCGTGACAACCGGGACAAACATTACAATCCTGCCAAAAATTCTGAAAGATTCAGATCGTCTGATGCTGAATATGTTTATGGATATATCGAGCCTTAAACAGATTCGCACAATTACGTCTGATACACAGAAAATTGAAGCGCCAGATATTGATACTCGCTCATTACAGCAACGTGTATGGCTGAAGCCAGGGCAAACACTCATTATGTCAGGCTTTGAGCAGAACACAGACAACTCAAACCGTCAGGGGGTTGGATCACCAAGTAATATTTTATTTGGCGGTTCACTGTCTGGAGCAAAAACAAAACAGAGCTTTGTTATTACGGTGACACCTTATGTACGTTAAATCCAAGATTAGGCGATCCAAACCGGAAAACATAGCCAGTGATACTGGCATACGCGTTCTAACTATTAACAACCATCGCTTTGTCGTGGGGCTTGAATGGGAGACAATAAAGGCTCACCGCAAGGTAATGCAGGAAGTTCGCAGGATTGGCAAGACGCGAAATCTTGATGTGGTAGCTATTCGAAAAGCTGAAGCTATTCAGGCAGGGTTTGCGCCTAAATCTCGTCAAAAGTTGCGTGGTGCTTATTCACTAATTGTCTCGCTTGCTTCCCTCCTTGAGGGAAGCTGTATTGCTGTAATTCCGGTAGGAACTAACGAGAGTGGCGAAAGTGAATACACTATCGTTGGTCGCACAGAAAAAGGTGCTATTCATCCTATTTCTGATGTTATTTATCCTGAGTCTGAAATTAAACAAGTTGTTCTGGACTTAAAGCAGGATTTGCGAGGCAATCAACAGAATACTGAAATTCCGGTTTACGGGGAACTGGATAAATTTACTTGGGTAACGGAATCTCTGGATTTAGAGAATATACTGAAACCCGAAAATATCAGGAAAGATTTTCGTCTTAAACCCCTTCGTTGGGGTATGACAAAAAATCAGCTATTCGGTTTTACAGCTGCGCTGCTGATGTCGGGCGTGGCTGTACTTTTTATTCTTAATCATCTTGATGAACAGGATCGCATTAAAAGGGCAGCTGTTCAGGCAATGATGAGGCAACAAGAGGATATAAACAAAAAAGCCAGATATCAGGCCGCTCTTGATAAGTTAAAGCATCCGTGGATAACAACATCATCAATCCCTGTTTTTTTACAGGGATGCAATGAAGGGTTAAAAAAACTCAATCTTTCAATTAAGGGATGGCAACTTGCAACAATAAAATGTAGCCAGGAAGGTATGACCGCCAACTACAATAGGCCTGATAATTCCTCAGCAACTGCTGATAGTTTTGTCGCTGCGGTTAGGCAGGTATACGGAACTGACCCGGCATTCAACATCACTCAAACTTCTATGGCGGTATTTTTTATTGAGCATAACTTACCGCCAAATGGTGATGATCCTTTTCAAAATATGGGTGATCAGCGCCTGAAAATCATTTCGCTATTTCAGGGGGTAAATATACCTGCATCATTAACTGAGGTCGCAATTAAGGATGTCAAAAAAAATGATGAAGGTGAGGATTTACCATTGCAGGATTGGGAGGAAAATACTTTCGATGTGCAAACAACTGTTCCACCTCAGCTTGTTTTTAAAAATGATGAATTCATTGGAGTGAGGATTAACAGTGTTATCTATGAATTCGGACAGGATGAAGGTTCTGTTACATATAAAATCACGGGGTCAGTATATGGTAAACGCATTCTCAAGCCATAAAAAGTTAGTATTGTTTCTTGCTTTCATCTCGTTCGGCGCTTGTGCAGATAATGGAACTGCCTGGGATTTAGATAACCTTCAGGCACAACGAACGCTTTATGAAGCAAAAGCTGCGCTAAATAAAGCTAAGGCTGAAGCTGAAAACCGAGAAAATGGTGTGGCAGCAAATACTAACGTCTTTCCAAATGGCGGCGTACAAGTCAGTAATGTTCCGGCAGGAGATACACTTCCGCAATTAGTTAAAATTAATGGACGTAATGCAGTTATCAGTATGCCTGACGGTAACACAACTACAGTCACAGCTGGGCAATTGCTTCCCGGTGGCCGCTGGCAAGTGGTCAGTATTGGTCTCGGCGGGGTTAAGGTAAAAAACATTGCCACTCAACGGACACAGATTATAAATTAGGAGTGAACTATGGATTACTCTGAACGTACTCATAGTCTTGTTAATATTGCTAAGCATTTACCGGGTATTAAAATTCCAAGCGAAATAGTTGATAATGTACGCCTTTTAAAAAACAACGAAGGTGATGGTTATCAACTTATAGTTATGGATAAGTTGGATAAAGACCCTTTATATTTTGACTTCAAAAACCAGTTGGTGAAGAAGTCAATAAGACCAACTGTGAAATGGGTGGGAAGGGAAGAGCTTGCCGAAATATCTAGCGCATTTGATATTTCGGTGTCTACATCATCAGATTCGCAAAGTGATGCTCAAAATAAAGTTATTAGCATTATCAAACATGCTGTTGATCAGAGAGCATCAGATATTCATTTCCGAATTGATACTACTTATTTCCAAGTGGCATTCAGAGTTGACGGTATCAAAAGGAATATCAAAAAATTTGAAGACTCTGCCGAAAACGGTCGGCAACTAGTAAATGCTCTTTTTAACTCGATGTGTACTGAACAAAGCACTAGCACACTGAGTTCCACTGAAGCGAGTGATGCTCGAATTAAGGAAGAGTTTGTATCAGAGTTTGGACTCAGTACCGGGCGATTTGCCAGCCGTCCAGGAAATTCGGGTACATTACTGGCGGTTGTTCGTCTGATCTCGAAACGTAAACAGCAGCTGGAGCTTGAACATCTGGGATTGACGCAGAAACAGGCCTCAGCAATACGCAGAACGCTTTCAAAACCTTCCGGAGCGATCTTCTCCAGTGGACCAACCGGCCACGGTAAATCAACGTTATCGCAATGTATGGCCGAAAGCGTAACGCGGGATGATTCTGGGATTAATCTTCTGACGGTTGAAGACCCGATTGAATCGCCTATCCGTGGTGCTGTTCAAACCCCACTCATTCTAGCCGACCGTAGCGATCGTGAGTTGATGGGGAAAGCATGGGGAAAAGCCATCTCAAACCTGATGCGTCTTGACCCTGACTTTATTTATATTGGAGAGGTCAGGGATAGCACGTCTGCCACAGGAGTAATAGAAGCTGCGCAGACAGGCCACAATGTTATAACTACCATTCATACAAGCCATCCGATAGATATCATCCAGCGCTTGCGTCGTTTTGGTGTGGATCAGGATTTACTGACCGATGCAACGTTGATTACCTGTCTGATAGGGCTGCGGCTTACACCATTGCTTTGCCCGAACTGCAAACGGCCATACACTTCGCACAAAAGCGAAATTGAACAAGAGCTGCAAGAGCTTATTGAAAAACATACTGATTCACACAATGCGTACCTCATTAATGAATCAGGCTGTGAGCAGTGCGAAGGTACAGGTATTAAAGGACGTACTGGTGTATTTGAAGTTATAGAGACTGATTATACATTTATGGCGCTTTATGAGCGGGAAGGTAAGTTCGCAGCATGGAAATATTGGCGAAATAAGGGAGGCGAAACGCTTTGCGGAAATATCACTCTGTTAATAAATCAGGGGAAAGTTGACCCCGTAATAGCGCATAAGAAAATATGCAATCTGGATCGGGATGAGAAATTTAATGAATAACTTTGAGCGTTATATATATCAAAGGACGTTCAGTGCGGCAGATCGAATAGAACTATATGATGATTTTAGGCAATATCTTCTCGATGGATTAAGCGCACAAGACACGTTTGCAAAGTTAATTGACAACTACACTCGCAGAGGAGAAAACCCCGGAAACCCTATCGGTAAAATTTTGAAAGAATGTAGTGATAATTTGAAAGCCGGTTTTTCATTATCTGAATCATTGCGAGAATGGATTCCGGATCAGGAACTAAGCATTATTGAATCCTGCGACACTGCCGGTAGAGTCGCGGATGGATTTCTTAATGCTATGTTCATTGCCGAAGGTACAGAGAAAATATTGAGTTCTATCAAATCGTCATTAATGATTATGACGTATATGTTTTCCTTGTCTTTTGGTGTTGTCGCCATGTTTTGTATATTGCTTGTCCCTACACTCAAACAAAATGTTCCATTAGAAAAGTGGAATGCCTTGCAATTATGTGTGTGGTACTTCTATGTAATAGTTACAGAATATTGGTATGTGATAATTGCTGTAGTTGGGATAATAAGCCTTGCTGCTTTTAAGTCACTTTCCCGCTGGACAGGAGATATACGCTTTTACTTTGACAGGATACCTCCATATTCAATTTATAAGCGCTTAAACGGGGCTACGTTTATCCTGAATGTCAATGCAATGCTTTCAGCTGGCATTCCTATGGAAACAGCCATAAATAACATGGTCGATTCATGTGAATCTCCGTGGATGCTAGAAAGACTTGAAGCCCTTCATGGTGCAATTGAATCCGGTGTGGAAAATTTAGGTACAGCGCTGGATAACATTGGGTACGAGTTTCCCGGCGATGCTGCCATTATTAAAATGAAGAGCCTTTTCGAAACCTCCAATGCAGAAGGGTCTTTGAAGAGATTTGCAGGTAAATGGCTCGACAAAACAGTTACATCAGTTGAAAAAACAGGAGAGTTACTCAGAATACTAGGATACTTTGGCTGTGCGGGTTCTATCGGTGTTTTAATATTAATTATGTCTGACTTAATTCAACAGGCGTTTTTCCATTAAGGAAAATGAATGAGGATTACAAACATCAAAAGGGGAACTGTAGATATTACTGTTCCGGTTATATCGTTTCTTTGTGTGCTGGCAATCATTGCTCTTGCTGAATACTTTATTCTGTCATTATTATTGAAATAAGGAAAAAACATGAAAACTGTAACTATGAAACGTGGGATTGCGAACATTACTGACTCCGTAACTTCTATCGGTATTATGTTAGTGATGATTGCTGCTGTTATGGCGTTAGCGTATTTGGGCTACTCTAAATTTTATGCAACGAATGAGGTGACTATTATCAGTAACCTTATCAACGAAACTAAAAACATGCGAGCAAGTAGTGGGTATGGTACTTCTGACTATAATCAGGCTCTTATTAGTGCTGGAGCGCTGCCTAGTAGCGTGGCTTACTCAGGGAGCACAATTAGCAACCGCTCAGGCGGTACAATTACGGTTAAAGGCGCGGGGGTTGGGTTTACTGTGACTGATACTATGCTTTCAAACAAAGATTGTATTAACCTTGCACAGAAATTGGGTACTTCCGAAATGGCATCAACCAAAATTAACTCTCAGTCTTTCACCGGTGAAGTTACTGCTGTAATGGCAACGTCAGCCTGTACCACCGATAGTAACACCGTGGCGTTTACTACTAAATCCTAAACCGACTCTTAATTAATG
>NZ_JTLF01000398.1:0-12444 GCF_000798855.1 Enterobacter sp. ZOR0014
CCGCCGAGGCGGGTTTTTTATTTACGGCATCAACGATTACTCGTTGTCGGAACCGCCCAGACCTGCGTTCAGCAGTTCTGCCAGGCTCGCGGATGCATCTTCAGCAGTCACCTGCGGTGCAGCTGGCAGTTCGCCCGCAGCACGACGACGCATACGATCCTGATGGTATGCATAACCGGTACCCGCTGGGATCAGACGACCCACGATAACGTTCTCTTTCAGACCGCGCAGTTCATCACGTTTACCTGCAACAGCCGCTTCGGTCAGGACACGAGTCGTTTCCTGGAACGATGCTGCAGAGATGAAGGACTCGGTTGCCAGAGACGCTTTGGTGATACCCAGCAGATCGCGCGCGTAAGTCGCACCGATTTTGCCATTCGCTTCCAGGTCGCGGTTAGCGATCTTGACGCGTGAGTATTCAACCTGCTCGCCTTCGAGGAACTCAGAGCTGCCTGCGTTTTCGATGGTTGCTTTACGCAGCATCTGACGAACGATAACTTCGATGTGTTTATCGTTAATCTTAACGCCCTGCAGGCGGTATACGTCCTGTACTTCGTTAACAATGTAACGGGTAACAGCATGTACACCACGCAGACGCAGGATGTCGTGCGGCGCTTCTGGACCGTCGGAAACAACGTCACCACGTTCTACACGTTCACCTTCGAACACGTTGAGCTGACGCCACTTAGGAATCATCTCTTCGTACGGCTCGCTGCCATCTACTGGAGTGATAACCAGACGGCGCTTACCTTTGGTCTCTTTACCGAAGGAAATGATACCGCTGATTTCAGCCAGGATTGCCGGCTCTTTCGGACGACGTGCTTCGAACAGGTCCGCAACGCGTGGCAGACCACCGGTGATGTCCTTGGTACCGCCGGATTCCTGAGGAATACGCGCCAGGGTGTCACCAGAGCTGATCTGTACGCCATCTTCCAGCTGTACAATCGCTTTACCCGGCAGGAAGTACTGCGCAGGCATATCGGTACCCGGGATCAGAACGTCATTACCCTGAGCATCAACGATTTTCAGTGCAGGACGCAGATCTTTACCACCGGTAGTACGTTCAGCAGAATCCAGAACCACCAGAGAAGACAGACCGGTCAGCTCGTCGGTCTGACGAGTAATGGTCTGGCCGTCGATCATGTCAGTAAAGCGGATGAAACCACTTACTTCGGTGATAACCGGCATGGTGTGTGGATCCCAGTTTGCAACGGTTTCACCGCCTGCAACCTGCTCGCCATCACCTTTCGCCATAACCGCACCGTAAGGTACTTTATAGCTCTCTTTGGTACGACCGAATTCGTCGATCAGCTTCAGCTCGGTGTTACGAGAGGTCACAACCAGCTTGCCTGCGGAGTTAACAACCGACTTCGCATTGCTGAGCTTGATGCTACCTTTGTTTTTCACCTGAATGCTGGATTCAGCAGCCGCACGAGATGCCGCACCACCGATGTGGAACGTACGCATCGTCAGCTGTGTACCTGGCTCACCGATGGACTGTGCCGCGATAACGCCGATAGCTTCACCTTTGTTGATGATGTGGCCACGCGCCAGGTCACGACCATAGCAGTGCGCACAAACACCAAAGTCGGTGTCACAGGATACAACGGAACGCACTTTCACGGAGTCAACAGAGTTCGCTTCCAGCAGGTCACACCACTGTTCGTGCAGCAGCGTGTTGCGTGGAACCAGAATGTCTGCGGTACCCGGCTTCAGAATGTCTTCCGCGGTTACACGACCCAGTACGCGATCGCGCAGTGGCTCTTTAACATCACCACCCTCGATAACCGGGGTCATGGTGATACCTTCGAGGGTGCCACAATCGTCTTCAGTTACGACCAGATCCTGTGCAACGTCAACCAGACGACGCGTCAGATAACCGGAGTTCGCTGTTTTCAGTGCGGTATCCGCCAGACCTTTACGCGCACCGTGCGTGGAGATGAAGTACTGGAGTACGTTCAGACCTTCACGGAAGTTCGCGGTGATTGGCGTTTCGATGATGGAGCCATCTGGCTTCGCCATCAGACCACGCATACCTGCCAGCTGACGAATCTGTGCTGCAGAACCACGCGCACCGGAGTCGGCCATCATGTAAATGCTGTTGAAGGAAACCTGCTGCTCTTCTACGCCGTCACGGTTAATCACGGTTTCGGTCTGCAGGTTATCCATCATCGCCTTGGATACACGATCGTTCGCCGCAGCCCAGATATCGATAACTTTGTTATAGCGTTCGCCCGCGGTTACCAGACCAGACTGGAACTGCTCCTGGATCTCAGCAACTTCAGCTTCCGCTTCAGAGATGATCTCGTGTTTCTTCTCTGGGATGACCATGTCATCGATACCAACAGATGCACCTGAACGCGCTGCATAAGCAAAGCCGGTGTACATTGTCTGGTCAGCGAAGATAACAGTCGGCTTCAGACCCAGAATGCGGTAACAGGTGTTCAGCATTTTGGAGATCGCTTTCTTACCCAGCGCCTGGTTGACGATGGAGAAAGGCAGACCTTTCGGTACGATCATCCACAGAATGGCACGGCCAACGGTCGTGTCTTTCAGGCTGGTGTGCGCAACGAATTCGCCGTTTGCATCTTTTTCGTATTCAGTGATACGCACTTTAACGCGCGCATGCAGAGAGGCCAGGCCAGCGCGATAAATACGCTCAGCTTCTTTAGGGCCAGTCAGCACCATGCCTTCGCCTTTGGCGTTAACACAGTCACGGGTCATGTAGTACAGACCCAGTACAACGTCCTGAGAAGGAACAATGATTGGCTCACCGTTCGCTGGGGACAGGATGTTGTTGGTAGACATCATCAGCGCACGCGCTTCCAGCTGGGCTTCCAGCGTCAGCGGTACGTGAACAGCCATCTGGTCACCATCGAAGTCGGCGTTATACGCCGCACAAACCAGCGGGTGCAGCTGGATAGCTTTACCTTCGATCAGTACTGGCTCAAATGCCTGGATACCCAGACGGTGCAGGGTTGGTGCACGGTTCAGCAGTACCGGGTGTTCGCGGATCACTTCGTCCAGGATATCCCAAACGACAGCCTCTTCACGCTCAACCATTTTCTTCGCGGCTTTGATGGTGGTGGCCAGGCCACGCAGTTCCAGTTTGCCGTAGATGAATGGTTTGAACAGCTCCAGTGCCATTTTCTTCGGCAGACCGCACTGATGCAGACGCAGGTATGGACCTACGGTGATAACAGAACGACCGGAGTAGTCAACACGCTTACCGAGCAGGTTCTGACGGAAACGACCCTGTTTACCTTTGATCATATCGGCCAAAGATTTCAGAGGACGCTTGTTAGAACCGGTGATCGCACGACCGCGACGACCGTTATCCAGCAGGGCATCTACCGCTTCCTGCAGCATACGTTTTTCGTTGCGTACGATGATGTCCGGCGCAGCCAGATCCAGCAGACGTTTCAGACGGTTGTTACGGTTAATGACGCGACGATACAGATCGTTCAGGTCAGACGTCGCGAAACGACCACCATCCAGTGGAACCAGCGGACGCAGATCTGGCGGCAGAACCGGCAGAACGGTCAGGATCATCCACTCTGGTTTGTTACCAGACTGAACGAACGCTTCCAGCAGTTTAATACGCTTGGTCAGCTTTTTACGCTTGGTTTCGGAGTTGGTTTCGTTCAGCTCTTCACGCAGCTGCTCGCACTCTTGCTCCAGATCCATGCTCTTCAGCAGGGCCTGGATAGCTTCCGCACCCATTTTCGCGTCGAATTCGTCACCGAACTCTTCCAGCGCGTCCAGATACTGCTCTTCAGTCAGGATCTGGTGACGTTCCAGGTTCGTCATACCGCCTTCGATAACCACATAAGATTCGAAGTACAGTACACGTTCGATATCACGCAGCGGCATATCCAGCAGCAGACCGATACGGGACGGCAGAGATTTCAGGAACCAGATGTGCGCAGTCGGAGACGCCAGCTCGATGTGGCCCATGCGCTCACGACGCACTTTGGTCTGGGTCACTTCAACGCCACACTTCTCACAGATCACACCACGGTGTTTCAGGCGCTTGTACTTACCGCACAGGCACTCGTAGTCTTTTACTGGCCCGAAAATACGCGCACAGAAAAGGCCGTCACGCTCAGGCTTGAACGTACGGTAGTTGATGGTTTCCGGCTTTTTAACTTCACCGAAAGACCATGAACGGATCATGTCTGGCGAAGCCAGAGCAATTTTGATCGCATCAAACTCTTCGGTTTTAGTCTGCGCTTTCAGAAACTTTAATAAATCTTTCACGGATTTGCTCCCGTCGGAGTTAGCACAATCCGGTGCCGGGGGTTAACCCGGCACCAGTGACCTGTTTGAGCGAGAATTACTCGTCTTCCAGTTCGATGTTGATACCCAGCGAACGAATCTCTTTCAACAGTACGTTGAAGGACTCTGGCATGCCCGGTTCCATCTGATGGTTGCCGTCCACGATGTTTTTATACATCTTGGTACGACCGTTCACGTCATCAGACTTAACGGTGAGCATTTCCTGCAGGGTGTATGCCGCGCCGTATGCTTCCAGCGCCCACACTTCCATCTCCCCGAAGCGCTGACCACCGAACTGTGCCTTACCACCCAGCGGCTGCTGAGTAACCAGGCTGTAAGAACCGGTAGAACGAGCGTGCATTTTGTCGTCGACCAGGTGGTTCAGTTTCAGCATGTACATGTAACCTACGGTTACCGGACGCTCAAACTGTTCACCGGTACGGCCGTCAAACAGCGTAATCTGACCAGACGTTGGCAGACCACCCAGTTGCAGCAGCTCTTTAATTTCAGCTTCTTTTGCACCGTCGAAGACCGGCGTTGCAATTGGCATACCTTTGCGCAGGTTCTCTGCCAGACGCAGCACTTCTTCATCGCTGAAGGTGTTCAGGTCGACTTTCTGACGAACGTCGGTACCCAGATCGTAGGCACGCTGGATGAATTCGCGCAGTTTCGCGACTTCCTGCTGCTGTTTCAGCATGGCGTTGATCTTGTCGCCGATACCTTTCGCAGCCATACCCAGGTGGGTTTCCAGAATCTGACCGATGTTCATACGAGACGGTACGCCCAGTGGGTTCAGTACGATATCTACCGGCGTACCGTTAGCATCGTGCGGCATATCTTCGATCGGGTTGATCTTAGAGATAACACCCTTGTTACCGTGACGACCTGCCATCTTATCACCAGGCTGGATCTGACGTTTAACGGCCAGATACACCTTAACAATCTTCAGCACGCCTGGTGCCAGATCGTCGCCCTGAGTGATTTTGCGGCGTTTCGCTTCGAGTTTTTTCTCGAACTCGTGTTTCAGTTCGTCATACTGCTCAGCCAGCTGTTCCAGCTGATTCTGTTTCTCTTCGTCGGTCAGGCCCAGTTCCAGCCAGCGATCGCGTGGCAGTTTGTCGAGCTTCTCAGCTTCAACGCCACCGGCAACCAGCACCGCATAAATACGGCTGAACAGACCTGCTTCGAGGATCTGCAGTTCTTCAGACAGGTCTTTCTTGGCCTGCTTGAGCTGCATCTCTTCGATTTCCAGCGCACGTTTATCTTTTTCAACGCCATCACGGGTGAAGACCTGAACGTCGATAACCGTACCGGAAACACCGTTTGGTACGCGCAGAGAAGAGTCTTTAACGTCAGACGCTTTCTCACCGAAGATGGCACGCAGCAGTTTCTCTTCTGGCGTCAGCTGGGTTTCACCTTTCGGCGTCACCTTACCAACCAGAATGTCACCGCCGGTCACTTCCGCACCGATGTAAACAATACCGGATTCATCCAGTTTGGAGAGCGCTGCTTCACCCACGTTAGGGATGTCGGCCGTGATCTCTTCTGGCCCCAGCTTGGTGTCACGGGACACACATGCCAGTTCCTGAATGTGGATGGTGGTGAAACGATCTTCCTGAACCACACGCTCGGAGACGAGGATGGAGTCTTCGAAGTTGTAACCGTTCCACGGCATGAACGCTACGCGCATGTTCTGACCGAGCGCCAGTTCACCGAGGTCGGTGGACGGACCGTCTGCCAGCACGTCGCCGCGCTCAACTGGCTCACCCAGAGATACACAAGGCATCTGGTTGATACAGGTGTTCTGGTTAGAACGGGTGTATTTGGTCAGGTTGTAGATGTCGATACCCGCTTCGCCCGGATACATCTCGTCTTCGTTAACTTTGATAACGATACGGGATGCGTCAACGTACTGAACGGTACCGCCACGCTTAGCAACTGCAGTAACACCGGAGTCAACGGCAACAGCACGTTCCATACCGGTACCAACCAGCGGCTTATCAGCACGCAGAGTTGGAACGGCCTGACGTTGCATGTTCGCACCCATCAATGCACGGTTGGCGTCATCGTGTTCCAGGAACGGGATCAGGGACGCACCGACGGATACCACCTGCTGGGTGGATACGTCCATGTAGTCAACCTGGTCGCGGCTGAACAAGCTGGATTCGCCTTTGCTACGGCAGGTAACCAGATCTTCTACAAAGTGGCCTTCGTCATCCAGGTTGGAGTTCGCCTGAGCGATAACGTAGTTGCCTTCTTCGATAGCAGACAGGTAATGAATTTCGTCGGTTACAACACCGTCGGTCACTTTACGATACGGCGTTTCGAGGAAACCGTATTCGTTTGTCTGTGCGTACACGGACAGGGAGTTGATCAGACCGATGTTTGGACCTTCAGGCGTTTCGATTGGACATACGCGACCATAGTGCGTCGGGTGTACGTCTCGAACTTCGAAGCCTGCACGTTCACGGGTCAGACCGCCTGGGCCGAGTGCAGAGATACGACGTTTGTGCGTAATCTCAGACAGCGGGTTGTTCTGGTCCATGAACTGAGACAGCTGGCTGGAACCGAAGAACTCTTTCACTGCCGCAGAAATCGGCTTGGCGTTGATCATATCCTGAGGCATCAGGGTATCCAGATCGCCCAGAGACAGACGCTCTTTAACCGCACGCTCAACACGTACCAGGCCAACGCGGAACTGGTTTTCCGCCATTTCGCCTACGGAACGGATACGACGGTTGCCGAGGTGGTCGATATCGTCCACTTCGCCTTTACCGTTACGGATATCGATGAGCTTCTTCATCACTTCGATGATGTCGTCTTTGCTCAGGATACCGGAACCTTCGATCTCATCACGCAGCAGAGAACGGTTGAACTTCATACGACCTACCGCGGACAAATCGTAGCGGTCTTCGGAGAAGAACAGGTTCTCGAACAGGCTTTCAGCCGCTTCGCGAGTTGGTGGCTCACCAGGACGCATCATGCGGTAGATTTCAACCAGCGCGCTCAGACGATCGGTCGTTGGGTCGACGCGGATAGTCTCAGAGATATAAGGACCGTGGTCCAGATCGTTGGTGAACAGCGTTTCGATACGTTTGTGGCCAGACTGGCTCAGCTTAGCCAGCAGATCCAGGCTCAGCTCCATGTTAGCCGGGCAGATCAGCTCGCCAGTTGATTCATCAACGTAATCTTTCGCGGCTACTTTTCCTGCAATGTACTCAACCGGAACTTCGATGTGTTTGATATCATCTTTTTCCAGCTGGCGGATGTGGCGCGCGGTGATACGGCGACCTTTTTCCACATACACTTTGCCGTCGGCTTCGATGTCGAACGACGCGGTCTCACCACGCAGACGTTCCGGCACCAGCTCCATCTGCAGCTTGTTGTCGCGGATTTCAAAGATCACTTTCTCAAAGAACAGGTCCAGGATCTGCTCAGTGGTATATTGCAGCGCACGCAGAATGATGGTTGCAGGCAGCTTACGACGACGGTCGATACGGACAAACAGGTTGTCTTTTGGATCGAACTCGAAGTCCAGCCATGAACCACGGTAAGGAATGATGCGTGCGTTATACAGTACTTTACCGGAAGAGTGTGTTTTACCTTTATCGCTGTCGAAGAAGACGCCCGGGCTACGATGCAGCTGGGAAACGATAACACGCTCAGTACCGTTGATAACGAAAGTACCGTTGTCTGTCATGAGTGGAATTTCACCCATGTAGACTTCTTGTTCTTTAATGTCTTTTACGGTGCCTTCCGGCGCTTCGCGCTCGTAGATCACCAGACGCAGTTTTACGCGCAGCGGTGCGGAATAGGTCACGCCACGGATCTGACATTCCTGAACGTCAAACACCGGTTCGCCAAGGCGGTAGCTGACGTACTGCAGCTCGGAGTTACCGCTGTAGCTCTGAATCGGGAACACGGAACGGAAGGCGGCTTCCAGACCGTACTGCCCTTCAGGATCTTGCTCGATAAACTTCTGGAACGAGTCAAGCTGGATAGAAAGGAGATATGGAATGTCCAGAACTTGTGGACGTTTACCAAAATCCTTACGAATACGTTTTTTCTCGGTATAGGAGTAAACCATAGGGTTCCTCAGCTCGCTGACAAGTCGACCCATCTGTCCGACGAAGGGACAGTTTGTGCAACACCATTTTGTGGACCGGAAAATTGAATACTTTCCGCAATACCTGTTGCTATCACGCTTAAATCATTTCGTCGCGATTTACACAGAGCGAGCACCCTGTCGCAATATATTAAGTCGTCGATAGAAACATGCATTGTCAGGACAATCAGCAGTCAAACAGTGTGAAATGCTACTGATGCCTTACAGCGCAAAAAGGCTGGTGACTAAAAAGTCACCAGCCATCAGCCTAATTGCTTAGGCTGCAACCAGAAGGGTTGGCTTATTTAACTTCAACTTCAGCGCCAGCTTCTTCCAGAGATTTTTTCAGTGCTTCTGCGTCGTCTTTGCTCACGCCTTCTTTCAGCGCAGCTGGAGCAGATTCTACCAGGTCTTTAGCTTCTTTCAGACCCAGGCCAGTTGCGCCACGTACTGCTTTGATAACAGCAACTTTGTTAGCGCCTGCAGCTTTCAGAATTACGTCGAATTCAGTTTTTTCTTCAGCAGCGTCAGCAGCTGGGCCAGCAGCAACAGCTACAGCGGCAGCAGCAGAAACACCGAATTTTTCTTCCATTGCAGAAATCAGTTCTACAACGTCCATTACGGACATAGCGGCAACTGCTTCAATGATTTGATCTTTAGTGATAGACATTTAAATTGTTCCTGAAAATCAGAATAAGTTTATACGTAAGCAAATGCTTTATAAAGATAACTGCGATTAAGCAGCTTCTTTTGCATCGCGAACAGCAGCCAGAGTGCGAACCAGTTTGCCAGCCGAAGCTTCTTTCATGGTTGCCATCAGGCGTGCAATTGCTTCTTCGTAGGTCGGCAGGGTTGCCAGGCGATCGATTTGCGATGCCGGGATCAACTCACCTTCAAAGGCTGCAGCTTTGACCTCAAATTTTGCATTCGCTTTCGCGAACTCTTTGAACAGACGAGCAGCAGCGCCCGGGTGTTCCATAGAGTATGCAATCAGGGTCGGACCAACAAACGTGTCTTTCAGGCACTCGAAAGGAGTACCTTCAACTACGCGACGCAGCAGGGTGTTACGAACAACACGCATGTATACGCCAGCTTCACGACCTGCTTTACGCAGTTCAGTCATTTTGTCTACAGTAACGCCACGGGAATCCGCAACTACTGCAGACAGCGCGCCTTTGGCTACTTCGCTGACTTCAGCAACAATCGCTTGTTTGTCTTGAAGATTTAAAGCCATTAGCTTTGCTCCTGGATGTTTGCCGGAACTCATGTTCCGGAACTCACTTCACTCTCCCAAACGGAAAGAGCGTCTTAATACGGTGAGCAGAAACAAGCCAGAATATCCAAAAATAATCTTAGCGTTCTGTCACCGTCTACGCAGGGGATTAAGTCTCTTGCGAAACACCTGCGGTCTTCGACGGAGGCCTGGATTAGGCCAGGCTCCAACGAACAATTCTTTTAGCCGCTAACTTTTGTTAGCAAACGTGGGGGTAAGATTGTAGACAAAATCACCGCCCACGTAAAGGCATTAGTTTGCAGCAGCGCTCAGGCCAGCCTGGTCAACTGCAACACCTGCACCCATGGTGGTGGAGATGCTAACTTTCTTGATGTACACGCCTTTCGCCTGAGTTGGTTTTGCTTTTTTCAGCGCAACCAGCAGAGCTTCCAGGTTTTCTTTCAGTTTGTCAGCGTCAAAGTCCACTTTACCGATGGTGGTGTGGATGATGCCGTTTTTGTCGTTACGATAACGAACCTGACCTGCTTTAGCGTTCTTAACCGCTTCAGCAACGTTAGGCGTTACAGTACCCACTTTCGGGTTTGGCATCAGGCCACGTGGACCCAGAACCTGGCCCAGCTGGCCAACAACGCGCATTGCATCTGGAGATGCGATAACAACGTCGAAGTTCATTTCGCCTTTCTTGATCTGGTCAGCCAGATCTTCCATACCTACCAGTTCAGCGCCAGCAGCTTTAGCAGCTTCTGCGTTTGCACCCTGAGTAAATACAGCTACGCGAACGGAACGGCCAGTACCGTGTGGCAGTACAGTTGCACCACGAACGTTCTGATCAGATTTACGAGCATCGATGCCCAGGTTAACAGCAACGTCAACGCTTTCAACGAACTTAGCAGTAGCCAGTTCTTTCAGCAGAGCGATAGCTTCGTTGATGTCGTACTGTTTGGTCGCATCAACTTTGTCACGGATCACGGACATGCGCTTGGTCAGTTTAGCCATTTCTTAGTCCTCCACTACCAGGCCCATGGAACGTGCAGTACCTTCGATGGAGCGAGTCATCGCTTCAATGTCGGCACCAGTCATGTCGGCAGCTTTGGTCTGCGCGATTTCCTGCAGCTGAGCGCGGGAAATTTTACCCACTTTGTCTTTGTTCGGTTTACCGGAACCAGACTTGATACCCGCCGCTTTCTTCAGCAGAACTGCTGCTGGAGGGGTTTTGGTAACGAAAGTGAAAGAACGGTCAGCGTAAACAGTGATTACAACTGGGATTGGCAGACCTTTTTCCAGGGATTCGGTTTTGGCGTTGAACGCTTTACAGAATTCCATGATGTTCACACCCTGCTGACCCAGAGCTGGACCAACTGGTGGACTTGGGTTCGCCATACCAGCTGCAACCTGCAGCTTGACGTAGGCTTGTACTTTCTTAGCCATTCTAAAATCCTCTGATTGGGTAATAGCGCCTCAGGGAGGCTCCCCGTGAATAAAATTCGTTTTACGGGCCGAGACCCATAAAAACAAAAGGCGCGAAATTGTATTCCAATCTCGCGCCTTGTGCAACGATTAAATCGCCGCTTTTTTGATCGCTGCTTAGGCTTTCTCTACCTGAGCAAAGTCCAGTTCTACCGGGGTCGCACGACCGAAGATAGAGACGGAGACTTTCAGGCGGGACTTCTCGTAGTCCACTTCTTCAACCACACCATTAAAGTCAGCAAACGGACCGTCATTAACACGAACCATTTCACCCGGCTCAAACAGCGTTTTCGGACGCGGCTTATCACCCACCTGCTGCAGGCGGTTCATAATCGCATCAACTTCTTTGTCGCTGATTGGCGCCGGACGGTCAGACGTGCCGCCGATAAAGCCCATCACGCGCGGTACGCTGCGCACCAGGTGCCAGCTCGCGTCGTTCATAACCATCTGAACCAGCACGTAACCCGGGAAGAATTTGCGCTCGCTTTTGCGACGCTGGCCGCCACGGATCTCAACCACTTCTTCGGTCGGAACCATAACTTCGCCAAATAACTCTTCCATGTTGTGTAATTTGATATGCTCACGCAGCGACGTTGCTACGCGGCCTTCAAAACCGGAAAACGCCTGAACGACGTACCAGCGCTTTTTAGGGGCTTCAGACATCTCAGAACCTCAGGCCAGTGATAAAGGATACCAGGCGAACCAGAATACCATCCAGTCCCCACAGGATCAGTGACATTACAGCGGTAACCGCCGCTACAATCAGCGTGGTGTGCAATGTTTCCTGGCGAGTCGGCCAAATCACCTTGCGGACTTCGGTACGCGCTTCGCGTGCAAAAGCGACAGTCGCTTTGCCTTTCGTCGTCAACAGCGCGACACCACCCGCTGCAGCAATCAGAATTACCACTGCAAGCGCGCGTAGCGGCAGCATAATGTCACGATAAAGGTAGTTGCCGACAATCGCTACGATCAGCAGAACGGCTACCACTACCCATTTCATCGCTTCCAGGCCGCGCCCGCTCCCTTGAGCTTCGGTATTCGCACTCATAAACCAACCTGTCAGAAGTATTCTACAAACATTTTCACCCCGCGATTGCGAGGCAAACCAAATCGAAATGCTCATTCGCTTTTCGGATTATACGCTCTCTGCAGAGCCTGTCTCAGCAATGATTATGACAAAAATAATCACTGATGAGCCAGGTTCTGATCTGAAAGCGTGCAAAAAGGGCATCAAATGATGCCCTTTTATTGCGCATTGCGTCAAATGTTATCAGCAATTAGCCGAGAACTTTAGCAACCACGCCCGCGCCAACGGTACGGCCACCTTCACGGATTGCGAAACGCAGACCGTCATCCATCG